>JAGVII010000111.1 GCA_020056155.1 Afipia sp. | reverse complement strand
GTAGCGGGTATACTGGTTCAGCGTCTTGCGGCCCGCCTCGCCTTCCTTCTTCAGGGCTTCGAGCCTGGGCGATACGGTGGTCAGAAGCTGGATGATGATCGATGCCGAGATGTACGGCATGATGTTCAGCGCGAAGATCGCCATGCGGTTGATGCCGCCGCCGGCGAACATGTTGAACATGCCGAGAATGCCGCCGGCCTGCGACTTGAAGATCTGGCTCCAGATATTCGGATCGATGCCCGGCAGCGGCACATAGGTGCCCAGCCGATAAACAAGCAGCGCACCCAGTGTAAACCAGATGCGCTTCTTGAGTTCGTCAGCTTTGGCGAACGCCGAAAAATTGAGATTTGCCGCCAGTTGTTCCGCTGCAGAGGCCATTAGAGGCTCCGATCCTTCTGTTCGTCTTGACCGGCGCTGCCGTCCACGGGACGGCGTCGCGTCGCTTGCCTATGGCCGGTCGTCCACGGTTCCAAGACTTCGACAATCATATAGGAAGCGGAACCGCGGATGCCCGTCACAAGGGCGGGATCGATAGAACTTACGAAGCCTTCTTGTTCGGCTTCTTGGCGGCAGCCTTCTGCGCGGCTGCGTCCTTCGCCGGCGCCAGAATCTTCACCGTACCGCCGGCCTTCTCGACTGCCTCGATCGCGGACTTGGTCGCGCCGTGCACTTCGATGTTGAGCTTGGCCTTGAGTTCGCCGCGGCCGAGCAGCCGCACGCCATCCTTCGAACGGCGCAGCAGACCGGACTTCACCAGCGTCTCCGCGTTCACGGTCGCCTTGGCGTCCAGCTTCTTGGCATCGATGGCCTCCTGAAGACGGTCGAGATTGACCTCCGTCAGATCGAGCCGGAAGATGTTGTTGAAGCCGCGCTTCGGCAGACGGCGGTGCAGCGGCATCTGACCGCCTTCAAAGCCCTTGATACGCACGCCCGAACGCGCGGTCTGGCCCTTGCCGCCGCGGCCTGCCTGCTTGCCTTTGCCGGAGCCAATGCCACGGCCAACGCGCATGCGCTTCTTGCGCGAGCCGCTGTTGTCGGCGATCTCATTGAGCTTCATCGCTTGCTTCCTTACTTCTCGTCGACGACGCGGACGAGGTGCTTGACCTTGTCGATCATGCCGCGAACCGCAGGCGAATCCTGCAACTCAGAGACACGGCCGATCTTGTTGAGACGCAGACCGATCAGGGTCGCGCGCTGCGCGGCCTGACGGCGGATCGGGCTACCCGTCTGCTCGACCTTGATGGTTTTCGTTGCGGCCTTGGCCATAGTCTTAACTCCAAAACGTCTTTTCAGACTGGCATGATCTTATCGGAAAACCGGAAGACCACTTTTCCGGATCATGCCCTAGTTATTCCGCGACAGCTTCCGCGTCACCCCCGACACGGCGAGACTGCAACGTGGACACCTTGATGTTGCGGCGATTTGCAACCGAACGCGGCGAATCCTGATGCTTCAGCGCGTCGAAGGTTGCGCGAACCATGTTGTAGGGGTTCGACGAACCGATCGACTTCGCCACCACGTCCTGGATGCCGAGCGTCTCGAACACGGCGCGCATCGGGCCGCCTGCGATGATGCCGGTACCGGCAGGCGCGGCGCGCAGATAAACGCGGCCGGCGCCGTGACGGCCAGCAATGTCGTGATGCAGTGTGCGGCCTTCGCGCAAAGCAACGCGCGTCAGGTTGCGCTTGGCCGACTCGGTCGCCTTGCGGATCGCTTCCGGCACTTCGCGCGCCTTGCCGTGGCCGAAACCGACCCGGCCCTTCTGGTCGCCGATGACGACCAGAGCTGCGAAACCGAAGCGCTTGCCGCCCTTGACGACCTTCGCAACACGATTGATGTGGACGAGCTTGTCGACGAACTCGCTGTCGCGCTCTTCCCGATCCCGACCGCCCCGCTCGCGTCCGCCGCGTTCGCGTTCACCTGCCATGGTGTTTTCCAATCCTTGTGAGGCTCGCGCCCCTGACCTTGTGTCCGTTCAAACCAAATTCAAAGGCTGAGCTTAGAAGCTCAAGCCACTTTCCCGCGCGGCTTCACCGAGCGCCTTGACGCGGCCGTGGTACAGATAGCCACCACGGTCGAAAACCACTTCCTTGACGCCGTTCTTCACGGCGCGCTCCGCCAGCAGCTTGCCGACAGCCTTCGCCGCATCGATGTCGGCGCCGGTCTTTCCGGCATCGCGCATCGTCTTTTCCAGCGACGAGGCCGAAGCCAGCGTTTCGCCCTTCAGGTCGTCGATGACCTGAGCGTAGATGTGCTTCGACGAGCGGAACACCGACAGGCGCGGACGCCCGTTGGCAGTCCGACGCAGCGCGAGACGTACGCGCTGCTTGCGCCGGGCATTCGTGACCTTGAGTTTCGACATGACCGGCTCCGTTACTTCTTCTTGCCTTCCTTGCGGAAGATAAATTCATCGGCGTACTTCACGCCCTTGCCCTTGTAGGGCTCCGGCGGACGATAGCTGCGGATCTCGGCGGCAACCTGGCCGACGCGCTGGCTGTCGTTGCCGACAATGGTGATTTCGGTCGGCTTCGGCACCGTGACCGTGATCCCTTCCGGGATCGGATAGATCACGTCGTGGCTGTAACCGAGCGCGAGTTGCAGGTTCTTGCCCTGCAACGCGGCGCGATAACCGACGCCGGTGATTTCCAGCTTCTTCTCGAAGCCCTTGGTGACGCCTTCGACCAGATTCGCGATCTGGGCGCGAGCGGTTCCGTAAAGCGAACGCGCGCGCTTGGTCTCGAAGCGCGGCGCAACGGTGATCGCACCGTCCTTCATCTCCACCGAGACGTCATCATGCACGACAAACTGAAGCGCGCCTTTCGGCCCCTTCATCTTGACGGTCTGCCCTTCGATGTTCGCGGTAACGCCCGAGGCGACCACGACGGGCTTTTTGCCTACGCGTGACATATCTCTTCCTTCCTCAGAACACCGTGAAGAGAACTTCGCCGCCCACATTCGCGTCACGCGCGTCGTGGTCAGCCATGATTCCCTTCGGCGTCGACAGCACAGAAATGCCGAGACCGTTCTTCACGCGCGGCAGGTTCTTCACCGAGGCGTACACGCGACGCCCTGGCTTCGAGACCCGCTCGATTTCGCGGATAACTGGCTCGCCATCGAAATACTTCAGCTCGATCTCAAGCTCGTTGTGGCCGCCGGCATGCTCGACCGCTGCGTAGCCGCGGATATAACCCTCGGCCTTCAGCACCTCGAGAACGTTGGCGCGCATCTTTGAGCCCGGGGTCGAAACCTTGGACTTGGAGCGCATCTGCGCGTTGCGGATGCGGGTGATCAGATCGCTGATGGGATCGTGCGTTGACATGTCCGACCCTCCTTACCAGCTGGACTTCACGAGGCCCGGGATCAGGCCCTTCGAGCCATAATCACGGAGCGCGATGCGGCTCATCTTGTTCTTGCGATAGACCGCGCGCGAACGGCCGCTGATTTCGCAGCGGTTGCGGATGCGGGTCGCCGACGAATTGCGCGGCATCTCGGCGAGCTTGATCGTCGCCGCGAAACGCTCTTCCATCGGCTTCTTCTTGTCGGCGATGATCGCCTTCAAGCGCGAGCGCTTGGCCGCAGCGTTCTTCGTCATCTTCTGACGCCGGTTATTCTTCTCGACTGAACTTTTCTTCGCCATACGAGTAGTCTCCATACCTTTCCGCGTTTGAGACGCTGACTAGTTCAGTGTCTCACTGCCGGAACGGAAAATTGAATGCGGTCAGCAACGCACGCGCCTCGTCATCCGTGGCCGCGGTGGTGCAGATCGTAATGTCCATGCCCCAGGTCTCGCCCGACTTGTCGTAGTCGATTTCCGGGAACACCAGATGCTCCTTGAGGCCGAGCGAGTAATTGCCCATGCCGTCGAAGCTCTTCGGATTGAGGCCGCGGAAGTCGCGAACGCGAGGCAGCGCGATGTTCACAAGACGATCGACGAAGTCGTACATCTTGGACTTGCGCAACGTCACCTTGGCGCCGATGGCCTGGCCTTCACGCAGCTTGAAGGTCGCGATCGCCATGCGCGAATGCGTGACGATCGGCTTCTGGCCGGCGATCAGCGCGAG
>JAGVII010000877.1 GCA_020056155.1 Afipia sp. | reverse complement strand
CGGGGACGATAACTATATCGATCGCCAGTCGGTGACCGAGGAAGTTGCCTTCGCACGCAAGCTGAGTGTGAAGTTCGACTGGGCGCTGCTCGACGTCACCCGCCGGTCGATCGAGGAAACCGCCGCGGCGATCATGAAGCTGTACGCCGACCGTCAGCGCCAGAAGGCACCGGAAACGTGACTGTCTGGCGTGAACGGCAACCTTTGATTCTTGCGTCGCAGAGCGCTGTGCGCAAAAGCCTGCTTGTGAATGCAGGGATCGCGGTCGAGACGGCGCCCGCCGATATCGATGAGCGTGCGATCCAGCAAAACTCCGGGTTAAAAGATCCGGGCGAGATCGCGGCCCTTCTCGCCGGCGAGAAAGCGGCATTCATCTCTGCGAAGCACCCGGGTCGTTATGTTGTGGGCGCCGACCAGACGCTGGCGCTCGGCGACCAGCTTTTCAGCAAGCCTGCGAATCGTGCTGCGGCAGCGGCACAAATCACCACGCTGTCCGGCCAGACTCACGCATTGCACAGCGCGGTCAGTGTTGTGAAAGACGGCGTGGTGCTGTTTTCTCACGTCGGCATTGCACGCATGTCGATGCGGCCGCTCACCGGCAACGAGGTCGCCGCTTACATCGATGAAGCAGGCGACGCCGTCACTGCAAGCGTCGGTGCCTATCAACTGGAGCGCACAGGGGTGCACCTGTTCGATCGCATCGACGGCGATCATTTTACGATTCTGGGATTGCCGCTGCTGCCGTTGCTTGCTTTTCTGCGCAGCCGGAATCTGCTGGCTGTATGAGGGACGAGTTGCCGATGCTGTTGCTGGGTTTGACGGGTTCGATCGGGATGGGGAAATCGACCACCGCGAAGCTGTTTCAGGAAGCCGGAGTTCCGGTCTACGACGCCGATGCGACCGTTCATAAGGTCTATGAGGGCGAGGCCGCGCCGGCGGTCGAGGCGGCTTTTCCCGGCAGCACCGTGGACGGCAAGGTGGATCGGCAGAAACTGTCGGCGATGGTCTTGAACAATGCCGATGCCATGAAACGGCTCGAGACCATCGTGCATCCGATGCTGCGCAGTCATCAGCTCGAGTTTCTGAGCGACGCGGAAGCATCCGGCGCGCCGGTGGCGGTGCTCGATGTGCCGCTGCTGTACGAGACCGGCGGCGAAAACCGGGTCGATGCCGTGGTGGTTGTGACCACGACCCCGGATATCCAGCGCGAACGCATCCTGGCGCGGGACAACATGACGCCCGATAAGCTGGATGCCATCCTCGCGCGCCAGTTGCCCGACGCGGAAAAACGCAAGCGCGCGGATTTTGTGGTGGACACTTCCCACGGCCTGGACCCGGTGCGGCAGCGGATCAGTGAAATCCTGCGCGAAGTCGTTAAAATGCCGAGGCGGCGAACCTGATTCGCCGACATCGCACCCGGCACACCCATCATGCGTGAAATCGTTCTCGATACCGAAACCACAGGCCTCGACCCGCTGCGCGGCGATCGGCTGGTCGAGATCGGCTGCGTCGAGATGGTCAACCGGATGCCGACCGGGCAGACGTTTCACGTCTATCTCAATCCCGAGCGTGACATGCCGCAGGAAGCATTCAATGTGCATGGCCTGTCGAGCGAGTTTCTTGCCGACAAGCCGCTGTTCGCGGCGGTCGCCGACGATTTCCTGACATTCATCGCGGACGCGCCTCTGGTCATTCACAATGCGTCGTTCGATATCGGATTCATCAATGCCGAATTGACCAAGGTCTCGCGCGCGGCAATCCCGCGCGACCGTCTGGTCGATACGCTGACGCTGGCCCGCCGCAAGCATCCTGGCGTGTCGAACCGGCTCGACGATCTGTGTTCGCGTTACGCGATCGATAATTCGCGCCGCACCAAGCACGGCGCGCTGCTCGACGCGGAATTGCTGGCGGAAGTCTATATCGATCTGATCGGCGCGCGGCAGTCGCAACTCATTCTGTCGGAGACGCGGCAGTCGTTCGCCGTCGGGCAAACCGATATACCGCGCCGCCAGCGCGAGACGCCGCTTGCGCCGCGGGTGACCGAGGCGGACGCAGCCGCGCATGCCGCATTCGTTGCGACGCTGGGCGGCACACCGATCTGGAACGAATTCTCGAAAGAAGATTAAGCGAAGCGATTTTCGCTTCGCGCACCACGGGCTCAGCTCGGCTTGCCCTGCTGCTGCTCGGTCTGACGCGCCATGTTCTGGCGATAGAGGCCGACGAAATCCACCGGATCGAGCATCAGCGGCGGGAAGCCGCCGGCCCGCACCGACGATGCCACGATCTCGCGGGCGAACGGGAACAGCAGCCGCGGGCATTCGATCATAATGAACGGATGCATGCTGTCCTGCGGTACGTTCTGAATGCGAAACACGCCGGCATAAATCAGTTCGAAAGCAAATAGCACGAAATTGTCGTTCTCGGCCTTGCCCTCGATGGACAGAGCGACCTCGAAATCATGCTCGGCAACCGGCGTCGCCGTGACGTTGATCTGAATATTGATGGTGGGCTGCTTGTCCTGGCTGGCCAGCGAAGCCGGGGAATTCGGGTTCTCGAACGAGAAGTCTTTGATGTACTGCGCCAGAACGTTGAACTGGGGCGGAGCCGCGTTCTCGAGAGGTGCACCGTTGCCGTTGGTCATGGATATGTCGCTCCGAGAATGTGGAAACGAGACCGCTCCGAGAGCGATCCGGCCGGGAACTGCCTGCGAGAAGGCATCCGTCGGCGGCAAATATCCGCTTCCGGACGGGACAGGCCCTTGTCGGGGCGAGTGGCTATCATAGCCTTGCCTCATTCGACAAGGACGATGGGCTGCATTCTGTGGTGTTTCGGCTGGTCCTGACCGCTGGATCAGGTAGAATTGCGCTAAATCTGCGCTGCGAATGCCCCAAATCTGTCTTTCGGGCCCTTCGAAGCGCGGCATATAGCGATGTTGGCTGGATCGGATTTCGTGCCTACATGTGACGGAACGAACGCCCGTGTGACCCCGTTTGAACAAGAAGCCGTGGGGCCACGGACAGCACCGATCAGAAAGTGAATGCGACGTGGATATTTACACCATCATTTTTCTGGCCCTGGCCGTCTTCATCTTCCTGCGGTTGCGCAATGTGCTGGGACAGCGGACCGGCGATGAGCGGCCGCCGTTCGATCGTGCGGCCCGTGACGTTCTGCGCGGAGCGCCGGACAACGTCGTGCCAATGCCGGGCAAGACTATCGATCAGGCCCCGCTGGCGCCGTCCGGAGACCCCGCGGTCGCGCCCGACCGCTGGAAGGGAATCGCCGAACCCGGTTCGGCGCTCGCGCGCGGTCTCGATCAGATCGCCGTCTCCGACCCGTCATTCGACGCGCAGCACTTCGTCAGCGGTGCAAAGAGCGCCTATGAGATGATCGTGCTGGCATTCGCCAATGGCGATCGCCGTGCCCTGAAGGATCTGTTGTCGTCCGAGGTCTACGAAGGATTTGAAGCCGCGATCAAGGAACGTGAACAGCGCGGCGAACGAGTCGAGACGCGATTCGTGTCGATCGACAAGGCCGAAATCGTCAACGCCGAAACGCGCGATCGTTCCGCCCAGATCACCATCCGGTTCGTATCCCAGATGATCTCTGTGACGCGCGACAAGGCTGGCACCGTCGTCGATGGCAACCCGGAAAAGCTCACCGATGTCACAGATGTCTGGACGTTTGCCCGGGACATCGCTTCGCGCGACCCGAACTGGAAGCTGGTTGGGACGGAAAGCGGACAATAACGTATCGGCCACGCCCGGCGCGAGAACCGGGCGCCTTGGCGCGTGGCTGAGCGCGGCGGCCGCCGGGCTTCTTGCAGCAGTCCTGACGACGGCCGTCGAAGCCAGAACAGCCGGCCGTCACGTTTCTCACCATCATCATGAAGCTCAAAAGCGCGGGCCGGTTGTCTGGCCGCTGCAAATTCCGGACGGACAATATGCGCCGCTGAAATGGAGCGAGGTCGTCGGCTGGGCCGATGACGACCCGCTTCCGGCCTTCAAGACGTTTCGCACCAGCTGCAGGCCGATCGCGGCGCAGAAGGGGCCGGTTGCCGGCAGCAAGGCGCTGGGCACGTCGCTGCGCGATCCCTGTATTGCCGCCCGCGCCGAGGATATTTCCGAAAGCGCCAGGGCCCGCGAATTCTTCGAGAAGAACTTTACGCCATTGCAGATCTCGCGGATCGGCGAGGATGCGGGTTTTGTAACCGGGTACTATGAGCCCATTGTCGACGGCTCGCGGACCCAGACCGATGTCTACACCGTGCCGGTGTACCGGAGGCCGTCGAACCTGTTCGTGCGCGGATACTCGCAGACCAATGCCAGCATGCCCAACAAGGGCCAGGTCTTCCGCAAGATCGGGCGGCGCAAGCTGGTGCCTTACTATGACCGCGCCGAGATCGAGGACGGCGCGATTGCGGGGCGCGGTCTTGAAGTGGTCTGGCTGAAAAGCCAGACCGATTTGCTGTTCATCCAGATCCAGGGTTCGGCGCGGATCAAGCTCGAGGACGGATCGATAGTGCGCATCAACTACGATGCGCATAATGGATATCCCTATACGCCCGTCGGCCGCGTGCTGATCGAGCGCAACATCATTCCCAAAGACCAGATGTCGATGCAGAAGATCCGGGAATACATGGAGCAGAGTCCGGATGCCGCGAAGGAATTGCGCCGGTTCAACCGCTCCTATGTGTTCTTCCGCGAGGTGAAACTGGCGGCGGACGACGAAGCGGTCGGTGCGCAGGGCGTGCCGCTGACGGCAGGCCGGTCGATTGCCGTCGACAAGTCGCTGCATGTTTACGGCACGCCGTTTTTCATCGAAGGCAATCTGCCGATTGAATCCGACACGTCGAACACGCCGTTCCG
>JAGVII010000239.1 GCA_020056155.1 Afipia sp. | reverse complement strand
GGTGCTGCGATGCTTTACGTCATCTCGATATTGGCCGGCGTGCTGGGAGCCCTCGGAAGCTGGGCTACCGCTGCGATGATCGCGGCTTCGCTCGGCTCCGGCCCGGACAACCTGGCTGCGTTCCTTGTCATCGGCCCGCTGGCGGGCGTGGCGGGATTCATCACCGCGGTTGCCCTCACGCTCACCCTCAAGGGCGACGTCCGGACATTCCGCGGCGTCGCTATCCGCAGCCTCGGTGTCGTGCTCATGACCGGCGCACTGGCCGCCGGCGGCTACGGCCTGCGCAGTGCGGCGCTCAAGCATCTCGGATTGATGGCCAAGGCGCCCGCCGTGGAATTTGAAATCCGGCTGCCGCGAACGGCGACGCGCGCCGACTTCAAGCGCGAAGCGCAGGTCGAACTGCTTACCGACCAGAACCAGACGCTCGCGCGCATCGATGATGGCCTGCGCGCGACGGAAGACGGGCGCGCCGTGTTGCGCGGCTCCGTTCCGCTGAAATTCCAGACCTCGGACAGGACGGTCGTGCTCAGCCTGCCAGGCCAGGCGCAACGCGCTTTCAAACTGCGGCTGGCGCCGAACCCAAGTCCGTCGGATGACTTCGGGCCGTGGCACCTGGTCGACCGCATCGCATCCACCGAGACCGCGCGCAGCGTGCCCGACGACAGTTTTGCCATCCGTTACCGCGTGCTGTGAGGCACCGGTTGAGAGAATTTGTATGACCTGAAAATCATTGGCGGCACTTCATTTGAATCACCTAACAATTTTCCCTTTATTCGCTGTTTTGGCGGCAAAGACCGGAAGAGATAGACGGCCCGTTTTAAACGCGAACGCGATTGCACCAAGCCATCTCATTGACATGCGCGCTGTGTAAATTGCTCCGCAAAGGAGCACGCCATGTCCAGCTTGAAGTCCAGCTTCCGCCTGACGCAGATCACCGACACGCATCTCGGCGCCCGATTCCCCGAATTCGTCGAGAACTTCCATCGTGTGAGCCAGCACATCGACGACAACCGGCCCGACCTCGTCGTCAACAGCGGCGACGTCGCTTTCGACGGCCCGGATCATCCTGACGATCTCGATTTCGCGAAGGCCCTGCACGACGCGCTGCCCGTCGATTGCCGCTATCTCCCCGGCAATCACGACATCGGCGACAACCCGACCCTGACCGGCGTACAGCCCTCGCAGCGCGCGTCCGAGGCCAACCGGCAGAATTTCATCGCGGTGTTCGGCGAAGACCGCTGGCAGTTCGATGCCGCGGGCTGGCGTTTCGTCGGATTGAATTCGCTGATCATGAACACGTCCCTCGCCTGCGAGGCCGAGCAGCGCGAATGGCTGGCCGAGCAGCTATCCACAGCGCAAGGCAAACCGGTGGCGCTGTTCATTCACAAGCCGCTCTACAGGGACGCCCCCGACGACGCGGAGCTTGCGGCCACATCGTTCCGCTACGTGCCGATGCCCGCGCGCAGCGATCTGGTGGATATACTCGACGGCGTGAATTTGCGGCTGGTCGCCTGCGGCCACGTACACCAGCGCCGGGACACGACGTTCCGCAATGTGCGTCACATCTGGGCGCCGTCGTCATCCTTCGTGATCCGTTCCAACGAGAAACAGGAACTGATCGGCGTGAAGGAAGTCGGGCTGGTCGAGTACGTCTTTCAGCCCGACGGTTTTGAAGTGCGCCACGTTCGCGCGGCAGGACAGAGCAATATCGATCTGTTTTCGGTGCTGGAACCTTCAACATCCGTGTGATTTTCCCCTATTAGGAAAATCACACGGCAATACAGATCACACCTTGTCAGGCCCGACGCGGACAAGCTGCTTGCCGAAGTTCGCGCCCTTGAGCAGGCCCATGAACGCGTCCGGCGCGCTCTCGATGCCCTCGGTGACGAACTCACGATGCTTGAGCTTGCCCTCGCGCAGCCACTGCGACATCTCGCGGATGAAGTCCGGATACATCGACGCAAAATCGCGAACGATGAAGCCGCGGAAGTTCAGCCGCTTCACGAGAATGGCACGCATGATCGAGTTGGCCCATTTCGGCGCCGGCGTGTCCTTGCCGAAGATCGTGCTGTAATCGGCGATCAGGCCGCACACCGGAATGCGCGCGAAATCGTTGAGGCGCGGAAACACCGCCTCGAACACCTTGCCGCCGACGTTCTCGAAATAGACGTCGATGCC
>JAGVII010000599.1 GCA_020056155.1 Afipia sp. | reverse complement strand
CTTTCATGGGTGTGCGGCTGAAGCGGCTTCGCGAGGAGCGGCGGCTGACGCAGGCGGCGCTTGCAGCCAAACTCGGCATTTCGCTGAGCTATCTCAATCAATTGGAGAACAACCAGCGGCCGCTGACACTGCCAGTGCTGCTCGCGTTGAACTCCACCTTTGGTCTTGATGTGCAGTCGTTTTCAGACGACGACGAGGCGAGGCTGATCGCCGATCTGCGCGAGGCGCTGGCCGATCCGGCGCTAGGCGAGACCATCGCGACGGCCGATCTGCGCGAACTGGCGCTGAATATGCCGGCGGTGGGGCGTGCGCTGATCATGCTGAACCGCAAATATCGGCAGGCGACAGAACAAAGCGCGCTGCTCTCCGCGCGTCTGGGCGAAGATCGTCAAGCCGCATCCGCCATACTACCGTCAACGCCGTTCGAGGAGGTGCGCGACTTCTTTTACGCGCACAACAATCACATTCCGGAACTGGATGAAGCTGCGGAAGCGATTGCCACGCGGATGAAATTTCCCATCGGGCAGATGGCGCCCGCGCTCGCCGGTTATCTCGAAAGCCGTCATGGGGTCAAAGCCGTATTCGACACGTTCGACGAACTGTCATCGGGAACGCAACGGAAATTCGATGCGCGCGCGAAGGTTATGCGATTGTCGCGGCGTTTGCGGCCCGGCCAGCAAGCCTTTCAGTTCGCGACCCAAATCGCCATTCTGGAATTCGACAGCGCATTACGTGCGATCATCGGCAAAGCGAATTTCACCAACGATGAAGCGCGAGGACTGGCCCGGATAGGCCTTGCCAACTATTTCGCGGGGGCGATGGTTTTGCCCTACACCGTGTTCCTGAGCGAAGCGGAGCGATGGCGTTACGATATTGAGTTGCTGGGACATCGTTTCGGTGTCGGGTTTGAGACCATTTGCCACCGACTGAGCGCGTTGCAGCGGCCGAACGCGCGCGGAATCCCTTTCTTTTTCATTCGTGTCGATCGCGCGGGGAATATCTCCAAACGTCAATCTGCAACCGATTTTCATTTTTCGCGCGTGGGTGGAACCTGTCCGCTATGGAACGTTTACGAAGCGTTCGCGAGTCCCGGTCGTGTGCTGACGCAATTGGCGCGAATGCCGGACGAACGGACATATCTGTGGGTCGCACGGACCGTGTCGCACGGGCAGGGCGGCTATGGCGCGCCCGCCAAGACATTCGCCGTCGCACTCGGCTGCGACATCCGTCATGCCGAACGCATCGTCTATTCACAGGGCGTGAACATAGAGTCAGCGGTGGCGACGCCGATCGGGATGGGCTGCAAGGTTTGCGAGCGGCTCGATTGTCCGCAACGGGCGTTTCCGCCGATCGGGCGCGCGTTGAACATTGATGAATCCCGCTCTCATTTCGCTCCTTATGCGACGTCTGCACCGATCGCACAATGACAGATCATGGAGCTTAAAGTCCTGACCCGGCTGGGCCATCGCTTTGAACGGAACTATCTGGGCGCTGCCGACCTGTTGCGGGCCGAACTTGTCGGAGAGTTGCAGTCATGAAAGTTCTGGTCATGGGTGCCGGCGTCATTGGCGTGACGACATCCTATTATCTTGCCAAGGCAGGCTTCGAGGTGACGGTGATTGACCGTCAACCCGGTCCCGGCCGCGAAACCAGTTTCGCCAATGCTGGTGAAGTGTCGCCCGGATATGCGTCGCCTTGGGCCGGTCCCCGCGTTCCGGCCAAGGCGGTGCGCTGGATGCTCGATCAATACGGTCCCCTTGTGGTGCGGCCACAGGCTGATCCTGCGATGTGGCGCTGGATCATGCAGATGCTGCGCAATTGCACAGCTGCGCGGTATGCCGTCAACAAGGCTCGAATGGTCGGTATCGCTGAATACAGCCGTGACTGTTTGCGTGCATTGCGCGCCGATACCGGTATTGCCTATGACGAGCGCAGCCAGGGTACGTTACAGTTGTTTCGCAAGCAGTCGCAGCTCGATGGTATCGGTGGTGACGTCGAGGTTCTGCGTCAGTACAACGTACCCTACGAGGTGCTGGACCGGGACGGGTGTGTGCGTGCCGAGCCGGGCTTGGCCGCGGTGCGGGGCTCCTTCGTCGGTGGATTGCGCCTCCCGGAGGATGAGACTGGTGATTGTCATATGTTTACGGAACGTTTGGCAAAGATCGCGGCGGACCTTGGTGTGAGCTTCGTCTATAACACGACAATCAAGTCGATTGACGTTTGTGGTGGACGCGTTACCCAGGTTACGACAGACAAGAGCCTATTTTCAGCCGACAAGTTTGTGATGGCGCTCGGTAGTTTCTCGCCGCTGCTGCTGCGGCCACTGGGCCTCGATGTTCCGGTCTATCCGGTCAAGGGCTATTCAATCACTGTGCCGATTGTGGACGAGGCATCGTCGCCGCAATCGACGGTCATGGATGAAACGTACAAGGTTGCGATCACGCGGCTCGGAGATCGCATTCGCGTCGGCGGCACCGCTGAGGTGGGTAGCTACAAAGTGATGCTTGTGCCGGATCGTCGCGCACCACTCGATCGTTCGCTGACAGATCTGTTTCCGAAAGGCGGCGACATATCGCGTTCGACTTTCTGGAGCGGCTTGAGGCCGATGACGCCGGACGGTCCGCCCATCATCGGACCGGTGGATTTCGATAACCTTTATCTGAACACGGGCCACGGTACTCTCGGTTGGACGATGGCTTGTGGTGCTGCCCGGGTGGTGTCGGATCAAATTGTGGGCGTCACCCCAGAAATTCCCACCAATGAGTTGTCGATCCGGCGTTATCGATAGCCGTAGCGATGACAAGGCGCATGACCTGTCAAAGGTGATCTGGGGAGGGATATCGCGATTGGGCGATGTCGATCCGAATGACGAACCGTATCGAACTGAATTCGAACGGAAGAAGATAGAGGTGTTCGACCTGACAAAGCTCAAGGCCGCAGGTGACAATGCGCATAGCCGGGCCTTTGACGACATTACTGCCGTGATGGTGATGATAGAGCGGAGAAAGTCAGGCCAACAACGGTCGCGCAATCGACACACCGTGCACCAAGCCGGGACATCGGAAGATATCCGGTAGACCAAGATTTGCTGCGTTCTCGACGTATCCAGTTCGGGTGCGGTCGACGCTTAGTGCGGCTCATCCGGGCCGCGGGATCACTTGGAGAAGGTATCTTTAAAAATTGTGCCGTCTTTCATGATGATAAGAAAGTTCTTCGCAGGGTCGGCGACAGTGCTGATATTTTCCAAAGGGTTTCCCTCGACCAAAAGCAGGTCGGCAAGCGCTCCTTGCTCCACCACTCCGATCTTTCCCGGATAAGGATTTCGCTTTCCGGACAAAGCAAGCAACTCTGCATTTGTCGAAGTCGCCATGATCAGCGCTTCAGCAGGTGTATACCAGCGGGTGAGATCCACGAGCGCTTGGCCTTGCCGTTCAGCCAGAGCCTTCGAAAACAGAACATCTGTTCCAAAGGCCGTCTTAATTTTGTACTTTTTCGCGAATGTGTAGACATTGTCGGTGCCAGCAACGACTTGGCGCATCCGTTGCTGATGAGCGGGTGGCAGCTTCGCCGCACCTGCGATGTCGGTGAACGGCTGCGCGCTCAACCAGATGCCCCTTTCCGCCATTAGCCGGGCAGTCGCCTCGTCCATCAGATGGCCATGCTCGATGACCTTAACGCCGGCTGCGATTGAACGCTGTATCGAAGGCGATGTATAGGCGTGTGTTGCAACGTAGGTACCCCAGTTTTCCGCGGCCTCCACGGCGGCCCGCAGCTCTGGCTCAGTAAACGTGGTGACATCCAGAGGGCTAAATGGTGAAGCCACGCCGCCGCCTGCTGTCAGCTTTATCTGCGAGGCCCCCTGCATAAGTTGCTCGCGCACGTGCCTGCGTACTTCATCGGGACTATCGGCGATCGCCGCTCCTCCGAGCTGTTCGACGCGGGTGAGCATCCCGCCGAGCGTTCTCGGTAAATCCGAGGTTTGGCGAAAATCACCGTGGCCACTGGTGATCGTGATCATGGCTCCCGACGGATAAATACGCGGGCCGGGTATCAGCCCCTCATCGATGGCGCGTTTCAGACCGAAGACCGGGCCGCCGACGTCTCGGACCGTGGTGAACCCGCGCAAGAGGGTTGCGGTTGCTTCGACGCCGGCCAGAATGTTGGTGTAGCCGATGTCGCTCGACAGGATCTGAGCAGGGGTCGGGCGCGCCATCAAGGCATGCCAGTGCGCGTCAATAAGGCCGGGCATGAGTACACGGCCGCCCCCTGGAACTATTCTTGTATCAGCTCGGCGATCAGTGGAGATCGGGGTGGTTGAGATGCGCTCGATAACGTTGCCGCGGATCAAAACGTGCGATGGAGCGGAGAGCGACGTGCTTTTGCCATCGAAAATGCGGACGTTTTCGAAAACCGTTACAGGTGCGCCATCTTGCCCGCTCGCCTGCAGACACGATCCGGCTACGAGGGCTGAGAACATCGGCAGAGCCAGTGCAAATTTGAACGTTTTCCTCATCGTTTCCTCCCGCTGTATGCTTCTCAAGGAAAAAGCGAATTCTCGGCCATCGGCTTGCCGCTGGTTATTCATGGGGTCGATGGAGCAGTGATGCGCCACGGCCACGGCTTCAGCGCATACAATCATTTCGACCGATGTGTATCTAGAAACAACTCGCTATGGCGGAGCGCGGCACGGCATATCAGAATGCCGCCATGCCACTTTCATGTGAGAATTTGGGCTAACGCAAGGTCAGATTCGAAACTCCAATCGCGAGATTCACACCAGTCTGGCCCTGAATTGAGAGCGGCTGCAGCGAAATCGAGCGGTTAAATCCGCCGATCAGAACGTTCGCACCGGCGCCGAACCCAAAGGAAGCGTCGCCACTCGCTCCCACGTAGTTTCCGGCGAGAGTACTGCGCTTAAGCCGCGCGGATCGTGCAGAAAAAACCACCCACAGCAATCTTGATGCGCTTGTTATGCCAATGTCGAAACCGACGCGCCTCATGGTGCCGGAATACGTGTACCGACGTCCGCTCTGAAAAGAGCGAAAAGTGCAGCTAAGCCTTTGGCTTGAGCCGACGATCAGTCCCACGCTTGGTCCACCGCGACATACGAGTTCACCGGCCCGGACGCGGGACCCCTGCGCATTGGCATGTGACGCGTAAATAACAAGCGAAAGACACAACAAAATTAGTATTCCTCGTCGCATTTCATTTCCCTCCAAGAAAGAGCTGCGGAGTATCATCGATGAATATAACGGCGTCCAACGACACGCCCGGTTCGCGCGTCGATCGTCAGCCGCAGAATGTCGCGACGACGGCGGCTTTCGCCGGTAACGACCCAGTAACGTCCACGCATATCGGCATGTCTGATGTGAGAAATTCCGTTTCGCCGGGCAATTCTAACAGCCTCGGAACGGTTTACGCGATGCGATCTCCGGTCAATGCGCACACCATCGCGGTCGATGGTGAGGCTTTGCGCGTTGGCGTTCGAAAGAACCCGCGGAGTCAGTTCTGCAACGAACAGGGCGGCGGCCACAAAGACAAACGCTAGAATTTTATTCATATGCGTGCCTTTCCAGTGCTGTTGGAATCCCAATACTATGCGGCATGCGGCGAGTGGTAAGCACTTCAGCGTCCGAGACTAGCAAGGCGTCGGGCGTTGGCAATAGCCCTGTGACCGCCAGCCTGCTCCGGTTGATCGACCATGCCGCAGGGATTGTATCGGTGAGAATCGGCGGCGGTGCGTTTCAGCGAGATACTGTTGGCAGGGATGCCCGAATGCGCTGCGGGAAATCGGCTGCGCCATCGGCAGCCCGCGCGGCCTCGTTGATCAGGGAGCGCTGCCGCAATTCGTCAAACGGCAGCGTCGTGTCCACCCGGCCCGAGTGGTAGAGGTAGCTGTCGATCAGGCCGTTCAGGAGATGGCGGATATCGAACCGGCCGGCTCGTCCGGCAGCATTCGCGTAACGCACGATGTTGATCGTGCAGCTGTTGGTGAGCAGGTGATAGAACTCCGGCCGGTCGGCGAGTTCGTTGATCCGCGTCAGGTAAACCAGGAGCAGCCGGCGCGCATCGTCAGCCGAGGTGTTAAGGCGATAGAGGTACACCGGTTCCTGCCGGTGGCTGGTGCGTACGCCGACGATGTCGCGCTCGTCGCCTACCACGTAGATTAACTCGAATTGCTTGAACAGGGACGCGACGGGCGCAAAGCCTTCGCCGACCTCAGGCCGCGTTTCGATGGAGATACTCAGCGGCGGCGCGTTATCGAAGATGAAACTGACGAACGTATGGCCGACCGGCCCTTCGCTGAAATAGGCCACATAGAAATCGAGAGCTGTCAGGTGCGACAGCGACACCTCGCGCTCTTCCCAGCGCACCGTGAAATCATTCCGGCTGCGATAGTCGAAGTTGCGCACGCCTGTGATCCGCACACGATCACCATCAATGACAGCCCGTGGCATCATCGCAACCTCCGGCCGCCAAGCGCGATCATGCGAGGGAGGAATCGATATCCACCAAGCGACCACGCTGAGAAACAGCGCGACGAAGGCTATGGACATCCGCCGTTGACGCGAGAACCAGAGCGCCCAGATCGCGAACACAGCAAACATCGCCGCCAGGGTAAGACGAAGCGGGGCCGCCGGCAGGTTCGAATAATAGATGGCCAGGGTAGCCCACGCGATGAGTAGGGCCCGGCAAAGAGACCAAAATCCGGCAACCAGCCAGCCGAGCGACGTGGACAAAACCCTGCGCAGCGAACTCATGGGCTCCTTCCGCTATTTTGACTGTCGAACGCGTATTGGCATCCTCGCTCGCGACGAGGTATTTGTCACGCACGATGGAGTAGGCGTCTAGGCCCACATAGCACATTTTGCAGCGGCGCTTCAGCAATTGAGACACGCTTTCGCTCAGATCACTCGTCCGCTCGATGTGTCTGGCGCGATTGCGCCGCTGCCCCGGTTATCAGCAGAGGCTGGGGCCGCGCCCAATACCTTCGATGTCTTCTAATTTTCCTTTGGTGCGGATGTATTGAGCACCGGCACGAGAAAGCATAGAGGTCGTTGGAGACGCTCCGCGATTGTGCAGGTGCCCCACGGCGGGGAAGAAATGCTGAAACCACAAGACGTCCCGAATATTGATGATCGTAAGTCCGTCGAGGCGGATCTTGATCGTGTACTGATGACGGCTTTCTGCCGGGCATTGGATGTTTCGCATCTGTCGTCTGTAGCCGTCATCAGTGCCATGGCCGGAGCGCTCGGATCGGTCTATCGGCAGGTCGCCGATAGCCACCGGAATCAACAGTGCCCTTGCGGATGGCAACCAACAACCTCGCAGGATATCGAACTGTTGCAAGCTGCTTTGAAAGCAGCTGCATCGCGGCAGCCGGCTGATAAGCTTTTGACGATGCAAGTTCTGGGTCGGGCGTGAGACTCCGGGGAACAGGCTGGCCCCTGTATTTCCGCCAGAGCACGATATGGATGACGAAGCTGGCGATTTCCACGGGCGATCCGCCGCCGGCTCGAAAGCGCCGCGCACGAACCGTGGCTAGCCCAAAGCAGATTGTTCGTGCTCAACGGCGCACAGCCAATCAAGTTTAGGATGTTCCTGATCTCTGATAGAAGGACGCCGACCGTTTGATCCGGTGCTTTGCGTAGCAGCGTTAAATGCATGGCGAGCCATACACACGTTCCTAGGAATTTCTCTGGCTCGCATTGCTCGCGACCGCCGCCGCTGCCGTCCGGTTCTCGACGCCGAGCTTTGCGTAAATCTGCTCGAGATGCTTGTCGATGGTGCGCGGACTGAGGCCCAGGATCTGGGCGATGTCGCGGTTGGTCTTGCCCTTGCTCAGCCAGGACAGCACTTCTCCCTCGCGGCTGGTCAGTCCCAGTTCCTTGCTGAACTCGGCCGGCGAATCTGAACTGGTGTCTCGCGCCAGCCGAAGCAGAAATTCGTTCGCGCCTAGTCGACCCATGTACTGCAGGCGAAGCTTCTCGTTGCGGAGCGAGATCGCGGGCGGCGACTTCGGTTCGGCCAGCCCCCGATGCATCTGGTCGAGCCAGTCGAGCCACGGCTCCGGCAGTTCGAACTTCTCGTCGGCGCTTCTGGCGCGTGCCAGCTTCTCTGCTTGCGGGGTCGCCCAGATGATGCGGCCGCGATGGTCGACCGCAAACAGGTATCGCCCTGAGACGTCCAGTGCGGCACGCGCGCTTTGGGTCAGCCGGGCGTTTGCGAGGTGAACCTTGATCCGCGCCAGCATCTCGACAATCACAATTGGCTTTGTCACGTAGTCGACGCCGCCGGCCTCCAGTCCCCGCACGATATGTTCGCTTTCAGCGAGGCCTGTCATGAAGATGACCGGGACGCCGGCGAGCTTGGCCTCGCGCTTGAGACGGCGGCAGGTCTCGAAGCCATCCATTCCCGGCATCACGGCATCGAGCAGAACGATGTCCGGCACAATCTGTTCGCCGATGCGGAGCGCCGACGCGCCGTCGAGAGCAACCATCACAGTCATGCCGGCGCCGTCGAGCGCATCGGTTAGCATGCGCAGGGTTTCGGGCGAATCGTCGACGATGAGCACGGTGTCGCGTGATTTGGCTTCAATGATCATGGCGCTGCACATTCTGAAGGGTTGCCATGTATTGCCCGAGATCGAACCGTTCAACCAGCGAGCGCATCTGCGACACGAAGGCGGCGTGCTCCGGATGGTCCTTGTCGATCTCGTCGAGTTTCCGATGAATCGCCGTGACGTAGCCGATTTGCCCGAGGTCGATCAGTTCGTCGACATACTGCACCGGAGGGCTCGGGTCCTTGTCTGCGTTCCATACGGCGGCTGAAGCTGCTGTGGTTTGAACTGGCCCCGGTTCGTGTGACCATTCGATCTTGAGCAACTGGCCGATCAGTTCCAGCAGGCGGGGAACGTCGATCGGCTTCATCAGATAGCCGTCATGGAATGGCTGCGCCAGCGGCGCACCGTGGGCTTCGAGCGCACTCGCCGAGATCATCAGGATGCGCGCGTTGTGATGACCGGCGGTACGTAGGCTCTCAGCGACCGACCAGCCGTCGATCTCGCCCATCGAGATATCAAGCAGAAACATGTCCGGCTGACAATGCTGCGCGAGATTAAGACACGTCGCGCCGTCCGGAGCGCTCAGGATGATGAAGCCGAGCGGGGCGAGGACTTCGCGTAAGAGGTCGCGGTGGGTAGGATCGTCGTCGGTGATGAGGATGGTCTTGCGCGGACCGTGGTAGCCATAGATCGGCGCATTGATCGTCTTGATGCGGGTGGGGTTGGTAACTTCCGATAGCAGCATTTTCACTTGGAACGTGCTGCCTTTCCCGACAGTGGACGTGACGCGGATGTCGCCGCCCATCACGCCGGCGAGCAACTTGCTGATGGTGAGACCCAGACCCGTTCCGGTTTGTGGCTGCGAGATGCCCAGCGCGCCGCGCTCGAACGGCGCGAAGATACGGTCTAGATCGTCGGCATGAATCCCGGGGCCGGTGTCTCGCACCTCGAATTCGGCGACAGGGCTGCGGTAATGCACGATGAAATGGACGCTGCCGCTCTGGGTGAACTTGATGGCGTTCGACAGCAGGTTGATCAGGATCTGCCGCAGCCGCTTTTCGTCGGCGTAGACTACCGGGGGCAGGGTCTCCGGCCGCAGGAACACGAATTCGACGTTCTTCGCCGCAGCCTGCAGGCGGAACATGCCGACGAGCTGGTCGAGAAACGCGTGGAGACGGACTTCGTCACGCGACAGATGAAGCCGTCCGGCTTCGATCTTGGAAATGTCGAGCAGGCCGTCGATTAGTCCCGAAAGGTGATCGGCGCTGCGGCGAACGACGCGGATCTGATCGCGCGGCTTCGGCTGTATGGTCGCGTCCTGTTCGAGCAGTTGAGCATAGCCGCTGATGGCGTTGAGCGGCGAGCGAAGCTCGTGGCTGAGACCGACAACGTAGCGGCTCTTGGCAAGGTTGGCGGATTCGGCAACTTCCTTGGCGCGCTGAAGCTCCATGTCGGTCTGCCGATGGGCATCGATTTCCTGCATCAGGAGTGTGGTTTGCCGCCTGGTTTCAGCTTCGGCAGCCTGCCGGCTTTGCCGCGCCAGCACAAACAGCCATGCCACCACGCCGATGATGATCGAGAGCGCGAAGAAGACTTTCCACAGTACGTCGGACAGCTGGACCTGATCGAATCGGATTGC
This sequence comes from Afipia sp., assembly GCA_020056155.1. Taxonomy (GTDB): domain Bacteria; phylum Pseudomonadota; class Alphaproteobacteria; order Rhizobiales; family Xanthobacteraceae; genus Afipia. Next base: position 1,629 of record JAGVII010000599.1, on the reverse strand, counting down.
GGTGGAGGTCTGAAGGTAGATCAGGCCGAGCGTCAGCCCGACCAGACCCGCCGACAGCGCGAAGACCCCGAGATAGTGTCCGAGCTGCGAATTGATCCGCGCGTAAATGAATTGCGGGAGCATCTTGCCCAGCGTTTCGGAAAACTGCGCCTGGACCCGCGCGTGCGGTTTGCACAGATCGTGGCAGCGGGCATCGAGCGAACAGCATAGCGAGCATATCGGACCGGCATAGGCCGGGCAGGAAGCCATGTCTTCGGGCTCGAAAGCGTGCTCACAGATGCAACACTTGATCGCTTCCAGGTTCTGCCAGCTTCGCTTGGGCTTGCGCGCGATATAGTATTTTCCACCGGTTGCCCACGCGATCACGGGAGCGGTCAGAAAAGCTACAGTTAGCGCCACGAACGGCGCGAGCGCCTTCGCCGTTGTTCCGAAGAAACCGTAGAATGCGCTGATGGACACGATGGTAGCAATCGTCATCGCGCCGACGCCGACCGGATTAATGTCGTAGAGATGCGCGCGCTTGAACTCCATGTGTTGCGGGCGCAGTCCGAGCGGCTTGTTGACAATCAGATCGGCGACCAGCGCGCCGACCCACGCGATGGCCACGTTCGAATATAGCGCCAGCGTTTGTTCCAGCGCCTTGTAGACGCCGATTTCCATTAGCAGCAGCGCGACCAGCACGTTGAACACCAGCCACACCACGCGGCCCGGATGGCTGTGGGTCAATCGCGAGAAGAAATTCGACCACGCAATCGAACCCGCGTAGGCGTTGGTGACGTTGATCTTGAGCTGCGAAAGGATGACGAACGTGCCTGTCAGCGCCAGTGCAAGGTCCGGCTGCGCAAGCACATAACGAAATGCTTCAAGATACATATGCGCGGGTTCGGCGGCATACTCGGATGTCACGCCGTGCTTGATCGCGAAGAAGGCGAGGAACGACCCCGCTAGCATCTTGATTGCACCAGGCACGATCCAACCGGGGCCCGCGCTGACCATGGCGACCCACCATGCGCGCTTCGAGGTGCGCCGGTCGCGCGGGAGAAATCGCAGGAAGTCGACCTGTTCGCCGATCTGCGCCACCAGCGCGAACACAACGGATGCTGCGGTTCCGAACAGCAACAGATCGAGATGTCCAGACGGATTGCCATGCTCGCCCGGAAACGCGGTCCACTCCGCGAACGAGCCGGGGCTTTTGATGGCGATGGCTGCGAAGGGCAGAATGTGGAGCAGAATCCAGAATGGCTGTGTCCACAACTGAAAGCGGCTGATCAGCGTGATGCCGTGGGTGACCAGCGGGATGATGACGACTGCGCTGATGAGATAGCCGATCGGACGGGGGATGCCGAAACAGAGTTCCAGCGCCATCGCGAGAATGACGGCTTCTATGGCAAAAAAGATAAAGGTGAAAGATGCGTAGATCAGCGAGGTAATCGTGGAGCCGATGTAGCCGAAGCCCGCGCCGCGGGTGAGCAGGTCGATATCGACGCCGTACCTGGCGGCGTAATAGGCAATCGGCAGCCCGCAACAGAAAATGATGACGCTGACCACCAGGATGGCTGCGGTGGCGTTGGTGACGCCATAGTTCAGCGTAATCGTTCCGCCGATGGCTTCCAGCGCCAGAAACGAGAT
>JAGVII010000746.1 GCA_020056155.1 Afipia sp. | reverse complement strand
TCGAACTGATCGCCATCGGCAACGGCACGGCTTCCCGCGAGACCGACAAGCTGGCGATCGAACTGGTGAAACTTCTTCCCGAGTTGAAGATGTCCAAGATCGTAGTGTCGGAAGCCGGCGCCTCGGTCTATTCGGCATCCGCTTTCGCATCGGAGGAACTGCCCGGACTCGATGTCACGCTGCGCGGCGCGGTTTCGATCGCGCGGCGATTGCAGGATCCATTGGCCGAACTGGTCAAGATCGATCCGAAGTCGATTGGCGTCGGCCAATATCAGCACGACCTCGGCGAATCCAAGTTGTCCCGCTCGCTCGACGCTGTGGTCGAGGATTGCGTGAACGCGGTCGGCGTCGATGCCAACACCGCTTCAGCCCCGCTGCTGGCTCGGGTGTCAGGTATCGGCGCCGGACTCGCGCAGAGTATCGTCCAGCATCGCGATGCAAACGGACCATTCCAGTCCCGCAAGGCGCTCAAGGAAGTGCCGCGTCTTGGTCCCAAGGCATTCGAACAATGCGCGGGCTTCCTGCGCATCACGGGCGGTGAAGACCCTCTCGACGCATCCGGCGTTCACCCGGAATCCTATCCGGTGGTGCGGCGAATTCTCACCGCAACAAAGAGCGACATCAAGGCGCTGATCGGCAACGCCGAGATTCTGCGCCAGATCAAGCCGCAAGCATTTGTCGATGATACGTTTGGTCTGCCGACGGTGACCGACATCCTGCGCGAACTTGAAAAGCCCGGCCGCGATCCGCGCCCGGCCTTCAAAACCGCAGTGTTCAAGGACGGTGTCGAGAAGGTCAGCGATCTCAAGCCCGGCATGGTTCTGGAAGGCGCGGTGACGAACGTTGCGGCATTCGGCGCGTTCGTCGATATCGGCGTGCATCAGGATGGCCTGGTTCACATCTCGGCGATGTCCCGAACCTTCATCAAGGATCCGCGTGAGGTGGTGAAGTCCGGCGATATCGTTCGCGTCAAGGTGCTCGAAGTCGATGTGCCGCGCAAACGCATCGCGCTGACGTTGCGGCTCGATGATGAACTCGGCGCAAGGCCGGATCGCGCGGCCAAGAGCGAACCGCGCGGCAATGTCCGCCCCTCTTCCAGTGCGCCGGCGCCGCGCAGAACGTCTCAATCCAGTTCGTCAGGCGGCGGCGCGCTGGCCGACGCGCTTCGTCGCGCGGCCGATACCAAGAACGGAAAGCCGAAACCCGGTTAGCCGCCGCGCAGGATCGCCTCGACCCGCGACGCAATTTCCAGAAGCCGCCGGTCGGAGTTTCTGCGCCCGATCAGCATGAGCCCGGCCGGAAGCCCGTCGATGGGCAGCGGCAGCGAGATAGACGGGCAATCGAGCAGATTGGCGACGCGCGGATTACGAAGCACGAGCCCGTTGGCGGCATGAAAGCCAGCATCGTCCTCAATCGAAGCGAGAAGCGGCGCGCGGATCGGCGTGGTTGGAACAATGAAAACATCGTTTTCGGAGAACGAATTTTCGAACGCCTCGATGGCGGCCTCGCGAACTCTCGTCATCCGCACGTAGTCGATCGCGGCAATTCCGGCTCCCGCCTCGATGCGGACCCGCGTTTTTGGATCGATTCCGTCCAGACCGGGTATTCCGAGATCACGTAGCGTCGCACCAACCTCGATTGACGGAAACGTTCCGATCTTGTCGAGACGGGCGACATCGTCGAGCGCCGGGTCAATCGATCCATCCTCGATCCGCACGCCGGATTGTCGAAGCTGTTGCACCGCGTCCTCAAATGCCTCCAGCACCTCCGCTTCGCATCGGTCAAAAAGCCGGCCGCGAGCAACGATCAGACGGAAGCTGTCAGAAGAAGCCTCAAGCAGCGGCGCTGGTGTTGCCTGTCCCGACAGGACCTGCTCGGTGGCAGCGCAATCCGCCACGCTCAAGGCGATCGGCCCGACCGTGTCCAGGCTTGAGGACAGCGAGAAAGCACCGACCGTCGATATGCGTCCGCCCGTCGGCTTGAAGCCGACGGCCCCCGAAAGCGCCGCCGGAATCCGGATCGAGCCACCCGTGTCGCTGCCGATTGCGATTTCCGCCATGCCATCGATAACCGATACAACGGCTCCGGATGATGAACCGCCCGGCGCGCGTTTGCGATCCCGAGGATTACCGGGCACACCGTCATGCGGATTGGTGCCGAGCGCGGAGAAAGCAAACTCGGTCATTTGGGTCTTGCCGATGATGACGGCACCCGCTGCGCGCAGATGCTTCAGAATCACGGCATCGCTCGTTGCAGGAGGCAACCCTCGCAGCACCGCCGAACCTGCACTCGTCACCGTGCCGGAAACATCGAACAGCGCCTTCACCGAGACGATACGGCCATCCAGCGGTCCGCGCGTCAGCCCTGCTGCGGCACGCTGGTCGGAAGCCTCGGCCTCGCGCCGGGCGCTGTCGGCGAACACCGCGGTGAAAGCCTTGCTGCCCTCTCCATCCGGAGACTGGATGCGGCCAAGCGCAGCCTCCAGTCGTTCAGCGGCGGAGAACTGTCGCGTGTCAGGTCTGGCTGTCATTGTTACGCCCTGTCTCAGGGGTGACGATCAGGAGACGACCGGCAAAACCGGGATATCATAACCATGGGTCAGCGAGCGTTTGAGAACCGGATCGTGCAATTCCATCTCGAAGCGCGTCGCTGGCCTGATGCCTCCGATGGCACCGGGAGTGCCGCAAAACATCAAGGTGCCGGCCGGGAGCGTATCCGAACCGGTGTGTTTGCGAATAAGATCACGTGGCGTTCTCAGCGTCGACACCGGACTGTCCTGGTAGAGCACCCGTTCGCCATTGATGGTCGCCCACGAACGAAGGATCAGTTGATCCCAGTGTCCTTCGATGTCGGCATACGACCAAAGCTCCGTCCCGACCGGCTTGCCGCAAAGCTGCTTCGACAAGGCAATGCCAGACGCTTCCGCCTTGCGATCTGTATGATCGGAGCCGATGCCGATCCAAAGTCCGTCGGCGAGGGCCACAACCACGGGCTCTACCTCACCCGAGCTGTCCGGGCCGAGGACCGCCAGTTCGCTCGATTGCGAGAGAGTCTGAGCGGCCACGCGGTAGTAGAGCGGTGTCGTCGATGGGCGCGGAACGCCGATTGCAGCCAATTCTTCGATGTGATGCTCGATCGCAGCAGCGTCTCGGCCGGCCCATCCGGCGATGATCAAGGAGCGGATCTCGATCCCTATGCGATCGCTTCTGTCTTTCGCTATCCGATTGAATTCCAGAAACATCTGTTTTCCTCAGGCTTGTACCGGTTTCGTGAGTATCTCGCCGCGCTCGATCTGCAGCGTTCTGTCCGCGATCTTGTCGAGCAGCGCAGGGCTCGATTCGGTGATAAGCAGCGCAAGTTCGGGCCGGTGCCTGCGCAGTTCTCCGAGCGTGCGCGCGTAGTCAAGCGCCAGCGCCGGCGCCAGTCCCTGAAACGGCTCGTCGAGCAGCAGCAGCTTGCGCGCGACCAGAAGCGCGCGGCCCAGTGCGACCATTTTGCCCTGACCGCCCGAGACGCCACCACCCGGCCGCTCACGCATCACGTGCAGTTGAGGCAGCAGCGTATAGACCTCGTCAAGCCGCCGCTTGATCTCGCTCCCGCTCAGCTTCAGCGCCAGCCCCGGTAGAGTAATGTTGTCCTCAACGCTCAACTCCGCGACCAGTCGCCGGTCTTCCGGCGCATAACCAATCCCGGCTCGTGCGCGATAATGAGCCGGAAACTGGCCCAGGTCATCGACATCCAGCCTGATGGCGCCGCCGTCGAGGCCGATAAGCCCCATGATCGCCCGCAGCGTGGTCGTCTTCCCGGCGCCGTTACGGCCGATCAGCACCGTTGTCTTCCGCTCCGCGATATCGCAACTGACATCGCGCAGCACGCGAACACCCTCGATCGAAACCTGAACTTTATCGAGGCTTAGCATCACGCCACTCCCACGACACTTTGCAGGACTCTCTCGTCCTTGAAGACAACGTCCGGATGTCCTTCGGCCATGATCTTTCCGGCGTTCCAGACAAGAACACGGTTGGCATAGCGGGCGACCACATCCATGTCATGCTCGACAAAAAGGGCCGTCATCTGCCGTTGCCGAAGCGCGCCCATCAGAGCCTCCATCAGGGGGAAGCGCTCCAGCGAGCTCACACCACTGGTCGGCTCATCAAGCAGCACAAGGCGCGGCTTCAGGGCCAGCGCGATTGCGATGTCGAGAAGTTTTCGATGACCTTCAGGTAACGTGCTGCTGATACGGCCTTTGTCGTCAGCCAGTCCGACCAGATCGAGAAGCGCCCTTGCCTCGTCGCGCCGGGTTTCGGTTTCAAGCGGACGAACCATCGTCCATAGGCCGTCCTTCGCGGCGAGCGCCAGCATCATGTTATCGATAACGCGCTGATCGGAGAACAGCTGCGGAATCTGGAATGCTCGCGCGACACCCAGACGCGCGATCGCGCGAGGCGTGAGCCGCGTGATATCGCGGCCCTCGAGATGAACGCTGCCGGATTTCGGCCGGACGTAACCCGTGCAGAGATTGAGAAGAGTCGTCTTGCCGGAGCCATTTGGTCCGATTACCGCCAGGAACTCGCCCTGATGGATATCGAGGCTGACGCCGTCGGCCGCCTTCACACCGGCGAAGCCGACATGCAGATCTCTTGCCTGCAGAATGGTTTCTGTCATTTCGCCACCGCCTCGCGACGCGCGAGAAGGCCGTAGAGTCCTTTCGGCAGAAACATGATCACGATGATAAGCGCAGCTCCGACAATCAGATTCCATGCATCCGTAACGGTGACTGCCGCGCTGTGAAGCAGTTCCAGAAACAGTGCTCCGATGAATGCGCCCGGCACGCCGCCGACCCCGCCGAGAACGGCAACGAGGACGAGTTGCCCAGATGCAGTCCAGAACGCGAAATCGGGGACAACGCGGCCGATGGCAAAGCCGGTGATCGCTCCGCCGAGTCCCGCGAGGGCAGCGGAAACGACATAAGCGATCAGCAGGACGGCCCAAACTGGAATCCCGAGATACTCCAGCCGGACTTCGTTTGTGTGAACGGCCGACAGAGCGTGACCGAGTGGGCTATCAAGATAGCGATGCACGCCGAGACCGACCAAAATCATCAGGGTAAGGCTGCCGTAGAACAGGACATTCTTGAAAGCCGGCTCGCTGAGCACGATCCCGAAAACACTTGGAACGGGAACCACCATTCCGTCTGTCCCGCCGGTCACTCCATAGAGTTTGGCAAACAGGGCATAGAAGACCATCGACACGGCGAGATTCAGCATCGCGAAGAAAATCGCGCGATAGCGAACGAGAAATGCGCCAACCACGGCGCCCGCCAGCGCGGCTGCCAGCACCGACAGCGCGACCAGAGCAGCAAAGTCATTGATGCCAGCCCGCGCCAGAAAGGCGACGCCATAGGCGCTTGCGGCGAAGAACATGGCGTGGCCGATCGAGATCAGCCCGGCGCGAAGCAGGATCGCCACACCAAGCGCTGCAAAGCCTTTGGCAATCGCCAGGGTCAGGACGAACTCAAGCCACGGCGCCAGTATCGGCGCTGCAGCGAGGGCGAGAACCGCTGCGATAGCAAGACTTATGCGCATCATATCCTCCGGGCCGTGACCGAACCGAACAGTCCGTAAGGACGTATCAACAAAACGATCAGCATCGCGGCATATGGAGCCACCGCGTCCAGCGCCGGAACGTAATAGATCGCCAGTACGCGCACGAATCCGACGATCAACGACGCGATTGCAGCGCCTTCGATCTGTCCAAGACCGCCGATCGCGGCAACGGCGAACGCAAGGACCATCGTGTCGGCGCCCAATCCCGGAGCGACGCCTGATGTCGGCACCGCCAGTGCTCCTCCGAGCGCCGCCAGAAACACGCCGAGCGAAAACGCGAGAATGAATATCCGGTTGGTGTCGATGCCAATCGACTGCGCCATTTCGCGATCGGAAACGACCGCCGTGATCAGCCGTCCAAGCCGGGTGTGCCTGATCAACAGCCGCAACCCGATGATGACGAGGACCGCCATTCCGATCAGAAAAATCTGGTAGTTCAGATATACGACGCCGCCGATGAGCGACGTGCCGAGAAGGCGCATGGGTGCATCCTCATACAGAGACTGCACTCCAAAAACCATGCGCTGCACATCCTCGAGGATAAGGAAGAGTCCGAAGGTGATCAGGATTTGAACAGCTTCGGACTTTCCATAGGTCCATCGAATCAAGGTGCGTTCGATCAGCGGACCGAACAGTGCCGCAACGAAAACCGCGCTGAACAACAACGCCACGAACGACAGATACGGACTGAGCTGCCTGCTCACGATGAAAAGGCAGATTGAGGCCGCCACATAGGCGCCGATCGAGTAGAGGCTTCCATGCGCCACATTGAGGACGCGCAGCACGCTGAACACCAGCGTCAAACCAACGGCCGCGAAGAAGATCAACGCGGCGCTGGCAAGACTGTCCAGTAACAACGGAATGACGGTATTCGACATTAAGACACCTACTCGGACTGGACTTGGCGAAGAAAAAACCCGCTTATTTGTAGCTTCCGGGCTTAGGCAGGGATTTCGCGAATTCCGGCGTCAGCGTCGAAATCCAGGCGATAGGGTCCTGCCCTTCCTTCGGCATCAAGACGTCACCCTTGTAGCGAACCATTCCGCCGATCACGGGGAACGGATAGTCTGGCGACTTCGCTGTAACCCCGACGATCTGATCGACGACGCCGTCATTGTCGGAACGGGTTTTCATGGTTCCGGTGAGTGTCGTGACGGAACTGCCTTTCATCGCTTCTGCGATTTCCGCGCGTGTCGGCCACTTGCCGCCATTCTTCTGCATCGCGGCCTTATAGGCAGCTTGAACATAGAGCAGCGTATTCGCCATCTTGATCGACGGGAAAACCGGATACTCGCCGAAACGCGCCTTGTAGGCGTCGGCAAATTTCTTCGTCTCGGCATTCGCCTTGGCATCCGGCGACATCCACCAGCCATCGCCCAGAACGCCAACGATGACGCCGTCCGGCAGAGCAACCCGCTGGAGCACCGTTTCACCAAGAGCCAGAACCACCTGACTCGACGTAAACAGACCGCGCGGCGAAGCCTGCCGCACGAAGTTCTCCAGATCTGCTCCCCAGAGGTTGGAGAAGATCACATCCGGACGGGCAGTTGCGAGGCGCGAGATCTCGGTTTGATAGTTCGGTGAGCCAAGCTTCGGGAAGAGCTCAGCCACAATCTGAATGTCCGGCTTCAGCGCCTGCAGAGCCGCCTTGAAGATCTTCGCGGCGTCGTGGCCGAAAGCATAGTCAGGATTGATGATCGCAACCGTCTTCACGTCCGGCTTCTGCGCGAGAAGATAGATCGCATAGGCGATGAACTCCGGAACGGTGTTGCCGTTGGGACGGAACACATACTTGCTTTTGCCGTCCATCAGAAGCTGATGCGTGTCGCAATTCCAGCCGACTGTCGGAATCTCAAGCTGTTCCGCTAGCGGAGCCAGCGCCAGACAGTTTGCGCTGGACAACGCAGCCATCATCACCTGGTTCTTTGGATCGCCGGCCAGGCGCCGATACTCCGCAATGATGCCCTGAGTGCCCTGAGCTTCGTCAACATAGATCGGATTCACCGGAACGCCACCGATGCCGCCCTTGGCATTGATCTGCTCGATCATCAGGTCAGCGGTGTTCTTGCCGGGCATGCCGTAGGCGGCAGCGGGGCCTGATGTGAATGTGAAAATCCC
>JAGVII010000215.1 GCA_020056155.1 Afipia sp. | reverse complement strand
GTTGCTGCTGCAATACACGCCGACGATGGTGAACAGCAGGATCATCGGAAACAGAATATTGTAGGGCAGCTTCAGCAACTGCACCCACATGCCGATCAGAGGCAGGTTGAGGATCAGCAACATGACGTTGCCGATATACATGCTGGCGATGATGCCCCAGAACAATCCGGGATTCTGGGTGATCAGCAGCGGTCCCGGCTGAAGACCGTGGATAACGAAGGCGCCGAGCAGCAGCGCCATCACGACGTTCGGCGGAATGCCGAGCGTCAGCAGCGGAATGAACGCGCCGCCGGCCGCGGCGTTGTTGGCCGCTTCGGGCCCGGCGACGCCTTCGATGGCGCCCTTGCCGAAGCGCTCCGGCGTTTTCGACAGGCGCTTCTCCAGTGCATAGGAGCCGAACGATGCAACCACCGCGCCGCCGCCCGGCAGAATGCCGAGAAAGAATCCAAGGATCGTTCCGCGCCCCATCGGCCCGGCGCTGGCCTTCCAGTCGGCCTTGCTGGGCAAAAGATGCGAAATCTTCGCACTGATGACGTCCCGCTTGATCACCTGCTCGATATTGATGAGAACTTCGGCGACACCGAACAGGCCCATCACCACCGGCACCAGGCCGATGCCATCGATCAGTTCAAGACGGCCGAATGTCAGCCGCGGCATCGCGTTGATGCTGTCCAGCCCGATCAGACCAAGCACGACGCCGATGCACGCCATCAGCAGCGCCTTGGCCATCGAGCCCTGTGTGAGGAACGTAAGCACCACAAGGCCGAGCACCATCAGGCTGAAATATTCAGCCGGGCCGAACGCAACCGCGACGCTGGCGAGCGAGGGCGCGATCAGCATCAGCGCAATCAGCGAGAACGTGCCCGCGATGAATGATCCGAGCGCGGAAATGCCGAGCGCCGGCCCGGCCCGCCCCTGCTTCGCCATCTGGTGACCGTCGAGACATGTCACGACCGACGCCGCCTCGCCCGGAATGTTGACGAGGATCGACGTGGTCGAGCCGCCATACATGGAGCCGTAGTAGATACCGGCCATCATGATGATGCCGGACTCGGGCGTGCCGGACAGCGTCACCGGCAACAGCAGCGACATCGCAGAGATCGGGCCGATACCCGGCAATACGCCGACCAGCGTGCCGATGAACACGCCGATGAAACAGTAAAGCAGATTGATGGGCTGAAGCGCGACGCCGAGACCGTGCGAGACGTTGACGAGAACATCCATGAGCTTGCCCGATCAACCGATACCGAAAATGCCCGAAGGCAACTGAATAAGAAGGCCCCGCTTCAGCACCCACCAGACGCCAAGCGGCGCAAGTATCGCGAGCGGAACCGCCAGCGTCCATCGCACCGGGTCGATAACCCGCAACAGCAGCAACAGCAGCGGTATCGACGACAAGAGAAACCCAAGCGGCTCAAGTAGGAATGCGAACAGCGAGAGGCACGCGATGACGATCAGCGGCTTGGTCCAGCGCGTTCCGGCCCACAGCGAGCCGACTGTCGGCCCTCCTTCCGTGACGGCCGCGATAATGATCGATAGTGCGAACAGGCACATCAGGATGCCGGTATAGAACAGCACGAAACCGGAGCCCGGATCGTTGATGTTGCCTATCTTGAGGTTCAGGCCCGCCCATATCACGAAGATGCCGAGCGACAACCCGACCAGCCCGCCCCACAGGTCGGAGTTGTTCAGCCCGTTTTTTGCACGGCCTGCCTCTGCCATCGCACCTCTCCCCCAAAGCATCAGGTCAGGGCCCGCGGCAAGCGCGAGCCCTGCGTAAGCGCGCAGACCTTTAGTTGGTCTTTTTGGCGAGCCCGAGCGTATCGATCACCTTGCGTTCGGAGTTGGTGACCTCGGCAACGAACTTTTTGTAGTCCTCGGTGTTCTTGTAGTTCACGACCATGTCGAACTTCGCCAGCGTCGCGATGACCGCCGGATCCTCAAGCGCCTTCTTGAAGGCGTCGTGAAGCTTGGCGACGATCTTCGGGTCCATGCCCTTCGGACCAGCAATGCCGAACGGCGAATCGTACACCATCGAATAGCCGAGTTCGTTGAGCGTCGGCACATCCGGAAAATTCGGCGAACGCTTCGAAGTCCACACCATCAGCAGACGCAGCTTGCCGGCATCGACCAGTGGCCGCCAGCCGGTGGAGTCTGCCTGCAGCATGGTATGTTTGCCGAGCACCGCGGCATTGGTCTCCGCGCCGCCCTTGAACGGCACCTGCGTCAGCTTGATGCCGGCCTTGGCCGCGATCTGTTCCATACCGATGTGCAGCGAGGTGCCCGCGCCCGGCGTCGCATAGGTCACCTTGCCGGGATTCGCCTTGGCGAAATCCACCACATCCTTCCAGGTCTTGAACTGCGACTCCGCGTTGGTGGTCACGCCGAAGGTGTAGCCGGTCAGGTGAACGATGTAGGTGAAGTCCTTGCTGGCATCCCACGACACCTGCTGCATCAGCGGCAACCGGAACACCGTGATGGGAATCTGCGCAATCGTATAGCCGTCCGGCTTCGCCGCCGCTGCCATTGTCGCAGGTCCAACCGTGCCGCTGCCGCCGGCCTTGTTGTCGACGACGATCGGCTGACCGAGAATCTTCGACGCACTTTCCGCCATCGCGCGCATCGAGATATCGGTCGAGCCACCCGCGGGCCACGGCACGATCAAGGTGATCGGCTTGGTGGGGTATTCCTGCGCCACCGCGACGCTGCAAACCGCAGCAAACGCAGCCGCGGCCAATCCGGTTTTCAGTACGGTTCGATAAGTCATTGGTCATATCTCCCTTGGCGGTTCGTGATGTTCGAACCTGTGTTGTTCTGTTTTATCGCGCGATGATCCCCGAAATCGGCGCGAAAGAAAAGCAAGGAGACGCGTGAGAGTGCAGTTATTGCGGCGCATTAGGTCGCAGCGTCGTAAATATCCCGGAATGCGCTACCTCTCTTTCGCTTAGCGAAACAGACAGCCCACATTTGGACACCGCGCCGGGCACGCCCCGGAAACCCTGCCTCTTTCGCCATCATCGAATCGAACCCAAGGCGCCTGCGATCGGCTATGATCATGGAACCATCAGCCCCGGCCGTTGCCAACGGAGCCCCCAATGCACCGCGTTACCATCACCCTTGACGACGATCTCATGGCGGACCTCGATCGCATGATCGAACAGCACGGCTATCAAAACCGCTCCGAGGCCATCCGTGATTTCGCCCGGGCCGGAATGCAGCAGGCCGCGCAGGACGCCGGGAAGGCTGGCGGCGAATGCGTCGCGGCGCTGGTCTACGTCTACGATCATGCCGCGCGCGATCTCTCCAGCCGCCTGGTCAACAACTTCCACGATCACCACGATCTATCGCTGGCGACCCTGCATGTGCATCTGGACAACGACAATTGCATGGAAATCACCGCGCTGAAGGGCCGGACCGCCGACGTGCAGCATCTGGCCGATCACGTCATCGCGGAGCGCGGGGTGCGCTATGGCCGCGTGGTGATGATTCCCACCGACCCCGGCGCCAAGCCGTCCGCTGCGCGCAAGCGCCCGGCGCACCGGCACACCTGATAATTTTATCGTCCTATGCTTAATTGGTTTCAGCAGCCGCGATCAACTCCCTCTCCCCGTCGGGGAGAGGGTTGGGGTGAGGGGTAATAAATGTCAAAGTTGAATTCGGTCCCCCCTCACCCGACATGCTTTGCATGTCGACCTCTCCCCGGCGGGGAGAGGTGAACACTCTCGGTTAGCCATGACAAAAGCCAGATCCAATCTTCAGATCGATTCCGCGCGCCTT
>JAGVII010000368.1 GCA_020056155.1 Afipia sp. | reverse complement strand
CTCGACCAGACCGATGATGCGCAACTGGTCGGTCTTGCGATGGCCCGTGGTGTTCGCCGCCATGTCGGACATCACCACATCCGCGCCGCCGCCGATCATGGCGCGCAGCTTCTCGGGCGCGCGATCGTCAAGAAAATCCATTTGCGCGAAGGCGACACCGGGCAGTTCCGGCATTTCCAGCAGATCGATGGCGACGACCTTGCCCCGCCCCTCCAGCGCGCCGACGCGCTTCGCCGCGATCTGGCTCCATCCGCCGGGTGCGGCGCCGAGATCGACCACGACCTGTCCGGATTTAAGAAAGCGCTGCTTGTCGTCGATTTCGCGCAGCTTGTAGGCCGCGCGCGAGCGAAAGCCGTCGCGCTTGGCCTGCACGACGTAGGGATCGTTGAGCTGACGTTCCAGCCAGAGTTTCGACGACAGCTTGCGCTTGCCGCCGGACTTCACCGTCACATGCAGCCGTCCGGTGGTGTCTTTCGCCATGGGAAGTGCCTTCCAGGGGCATGATCCCCCAAAACAGGAACCGCGCCTGCGCACCCCTTACGACGTTTTCGCCGCGCCGTCACGGTATCTAGAGGAACTCAGGACGCAGGGATCGCCCCGTCGGCCCGCATCATCTCCACCAGCATGCCTTCGCGCAGGCCGCGATCCGCGACCCGCAGGCGCGGCAGCGGAAACGCCTTGCGGATGGCATCGAGAATGGCGCATCCGGCCAGCACGAGATCGGCCCGCTCGGTGCCGATGCAGGCATTTCGCGCGCGGTCCTGATAGGTCATGTCGAGCAGCCGCGCGATGGCGCGGTCCATGTCGGCGTCGTCCATCCACAAGCCGTCCACGCGCCTCCGGTCGTAATGAGCGAGACCGAGGTGGATGCCCGCCACGGTGGTGACGGTGCCGGACGTTCCGAGCAGATGCATGCCGGACAGATCGTGGCCGTGCTGCCCGGCGAATGGCGCGAGATGGCGCGCGACCTCGCCGACCATCTCGCCGTACGACTCGCGCGTCACGTGCATGCCGCCGAAACGCTCCGCCAGCGTGACAACGCCGAGCGGCAGCGACACCCATGGTCCCTTGACTGGCGCGGCGTGCGGGCGTCCGGCCGGACGCTCGATCCGCACCACTTCCGTCGAGCCGCCGCCGATGTCGAACAGGATCGCGCCTTTGGCGCGGCTGTCGAGCAGCGGCGAGCAGCCGATCACGGCCAGCGTCGACTCTGTCTCGCGGTCGATGACCTCGAGGTTGATCCCGGTTTCGCGCGCGATCAGGTCGAGAAATGCGTCGGCATTGTCGGCGGCGCGGCACGCCTCGGTCGCGATGGTACGCAACCGTTTCGCGCCCTTGGCGCGAATCTTGTCGCCGCAGACGCCGAGCGCGCCAACCGCGCGCGAGATCGCGGCGTCGCTGATGCGGCCCGATGTCGAGATGCCCTCGCCGAGCCGGATGATGCGCGAAAACGAATCGATCACGCGAAAGCCGTCGTGCGAGACGCGCGCGATCAGCAGCCGGCAATTGTTTGTTCCGAGATCGAGCGCGGCATAGGCCGCGCCATGAACGCGGGGCTCCCCGCGTCCGTGTGCCTCCTCAGCCGTCGCTACTGGCGGGCTGACGGACGATCCGGAACCGTCGTGCAGCCGCACGTCCTCAGTCATGCAATTCCATCCCTGCGGCGTCAGCCCGGCGCCGCGGCAACTCTGTTCAAACAAAGTCTAACAGCGTACGTGCGCGGCGCAACCGCAGCATACCCAATCGAACATTGCGGTTCTGTTTTTGCTGACCTACTTCAAGGACTGTCAGCGTCCCGAACGGCCTTTTCCTGTCGCCAGGCCGTCATTTTCAGCGGATTTCCCATGCTCGATCACCCATCCGGCATCTCGGCCGAGAACGATATCGCACTGCAAAAATTCGGCGTCGGGCAGCCCGTCCGGCGCAAGGAAGACGATACGCTGGTGCGCGGCAAGGGAACCTACACCGACGACATCAGCCTGCCGGGTCAGGCCTATGCCTGGATCGTCCGCAGCAGCCACGCTCACGGCATCATCAAGGACATCGACGCCGAGGCCGCGCGCGCGATGCCCGGCGTGCTTGGCGTGTGGACCGGCAAGGATCTCGCAAGCGCCGGATACACGCCCTTCGGCGTCGGCCTGCCGCTGAAAAATCGCGACGGCTCGCCGCTGCTGCAAACCAATCGCCTGCCGCTGATGACCGACAAGGTGCGGTTTGTCGGCGATCCGGTCGCGTTCGTCGTGGCTGAAACGCTGGCGCAGGCCCGCGACGCCGGTGAAGCTGTCGTCGTGGACATCGAACCGCTGCCGTCGGTCACAAGCGCGGAGGACGCCGCGAAGCCCGGCGCGCCGCTGCTTTACGATCACATCCCCGGCAATGTCGTGCTCGATTATCATTCCGGCGACGACGCCGCGCTCGATGCCGCGTTCGCAAACGCCGCGCATGTCACGCGCCTCGATATCGTCAATACCCGCCTCGCCGTGGTTGCGATGGAGCCGCGCGCCGGGCTGGCGAGCTACGACAGGAAGACCGAACGCTTCACCATCGAGGTTCCGACCCAGGGCGTCGCCGGCAACCGCCTGTCGCTGGCGAAAACGCTGAACGTCCCGAAGGACAAGGTTCATCTGCTGACCCGCAATGTCGGCGGATCGTTCGGCATGAAGAACACCAACTATCCGGAATATATCTGCATCCTGCACGCCGCGCGCGAACTGGGCCGTGCCGTGAAATGGACCGACGAACGCTCGACAAGTTTCCTGTCCGACAGCCATGGCCGCGCGCAGGATGTCCACTGCGAGCTGGCGCTCGCCGCCGACGGCGCGTTTCTCGGCGTGCGCGTGCGAGGCTACGGCAATCTCGGCGCTTACATCACAGGCGTCGCGCCGCTGCCGCTGTCGCTCAACATCGCCAAGAACATCAACAGCGTTTACCGGACGCCGCTGATCGGGGTCGACATCAAGTGCATGCTGACCAACACCACATTGATGGGCGCCTATCGCGGCGCGGGCCGTCCTGAAGCCAACTATTTCATGGAGCGGCTGATCGATCGCGCCGCAGACGAAATGGGGCTCGACCGGCTGGCATTGCGCAAGCGCAACTTCATCAAGCCGGCGCAGATTCCCTTCGCGGCGGCAAACGGTCTCACTTACGACAGCGGCGACTTCCCCGGCGTGTTCAACAAGGCCGTGGAGCAAGCCGACCTCGCCGGCTTCGCCAAGCGCAAGAAAGAGAGCCGCAAGCGCGGCAAGCTGCGCGGCATCGCGGTCGGCTCCTATCTCGAAATCACGGCACCTCCCAGCGCCGAACTCGGCAAGATCGCGTTTGAAGCCGACGGCTCGGTGCGGCTGATTACCGGCACGCTCGATTACGGTCAGGGCCACGCGACACCCTACGCGCAGGTGCTGGCGACGCATCTTGGTGTGCCGTTCGACGCCGTGAAGCTGACGCAGGGCGACAGCGACATCGTCCACACCGGCAACGGCACCGGCGGTTCGCGCTCGATCACGGCCAGCGGCACGGCGATCGTCGAGGCCTCCAAGCTGGTGATCGAAAAGGGCAAGCAGGCGTCCGCCTATGTTCTCGAAGCCTCGGAGGGCGACATCGAGTTCGCCAATGGACGCTTCACCATCGCGGGCACCGACCGCGGCATCGGCATCATGGAACTGGCGGCAAAGCTTCGGGAGTCAAAGATACCCGATGGCGTGCCCTCCTCGCTCGACGTCGATCACACCGCGCAAGGCATTCCCTCGACATTTCCCAACGGCTGCCATGTCGCCGAAGTCGAGGTCGATCCGGACACCGGCGTGGTGCACATCGTCGGCTATACCGGCGTCAACGATTTCGGCACCGTGGTCAATCCGATGATCGTCGCCGGGCAGATTCACGGCGGTGTCGCGCAGGGCATCGGACAGGCGCTGATGGAATGCGTGACCTACGACGACAACGGCCAGCCGGTGACGGGATCGTTCATGGATTACGCGCTGCCGCGCGCCGGCGATATTCCGTCGATGACGCTGGACAGTCATCCCTCGCCCGCGACATCGAATCCGCTCGGCACCAAAGGCTGCGGCGAAGCCGGCTGCGCCGGAAGCCTTGCCACCATCGTCAACGCGGTGCTCGATGCGCTGTCCGATGAAGGCGTAACCGAGATCGACATGCCGCTGACGTCCGAAAAGGTCTGGCGCGCGATTCAGGACGGCCGCAAGGCGAAGTCGGCGTGAGTAGGTCTGCGTAAACTTTCGCGAAACCATCAACACCCACACTGTCATGCCCGGACTTGTTCCGGGCATCCCGCTAATCGAAGCATAGTGCTCAATTCATCGGGATCACCGGCACAAGGCCGGTGATGACAAACGTAGTTGGGCGAGACAACGAGCCCGTAGCCCGGACGAAGCGCAGCGATTTCCCACCGTCATTCCGGGATGCGCCGAAGGCGCAGACCCGGAATCCACTTTTCCTGTCGGGATGGATTCCGGGTTCGCGCAACAACGCGCGCCACTGAATGACGGCGGTATTGACATTCCCCGATAT
>JAGVII010000017.1 GCA_020056155.1 Afipia sp. | reverse complement strand
CAACTGACGGTAGAAGAAAACATCCTGCTGCCGCTGTGGGTCGCGAAGGATGTCGATCGCAAGGCGCGGCTGGACTTCGTCTACGAGGTGATCGGCGAATTG
Source organism: Afipia sp. (assembly GCA_020056155.1). Classification (GTDB taxonomy): domain Bacteria; phylum Pseudomonadota; class Alphaproteobacteria; order Rhizobiales; family Xanthobacteraceae; genus Afipia. Next base: position 4,886 of record JAGVII010000017.1, on the reverse strand, counting down.
ACCACCATGCGCGACCGCAAGGCGCTGCTGCTCTCCGGCGGACAGCAGAAGCTCGTTGCGCTCGGCCGCGCGCTCGGCATCGGAACAAAATGCCTGCTGCTCGACGAGCCATTCGAGGGAATCGCACCTGCCCTGTCTGAACGCATCTCCGATGTGCTTGCCTCGCTCAAGGGCAAAGGCTTAACTGTCCTTATGTCTCAATCCGATTTGAATCATTCGCATACTTTGTTCGATGCTGAATTCGTGATCGAGCGCGGAGCCAACCTTACAGCCTGACATTGCAGGACAGGACACGACGAGATGGACTGGTCGCAATATCCGATTCCAGCAACGCGGCTGGAAACCCGTTTCGGTGATCGCGTCGTCCCTGCCTTCGAGACCCGGCCAGCGAATATCTGGGCGATGGTCGCCGATGCAGCTGCACGGCATCCCGACAGCGACGCCCTGATCTGCGGTGACGAACGGATGACATGGCGCGAAGTCGCGCAGAAATCCATGCAGATCGCGGCGGGCTTCAAGGAGATCGGGCTGAAGCCCGGCGACCGCATCGCGCTGCTGCTCGGCAACCGCAACGAATTCGTGCTGGCGCTGTTTGGCGCCGCCCATCTCGGCCTCATCAGCGTGATGCTGAGCACACGCCAGCAAAAGCCTGAGATCGCCTACGTTCTGACCGACTGCGGCGCGCAGCTTCTCATTTATGAAGACGCCATGGCGGATCGCCTGCCCGATCCGGTCGAACTGCCCGGACTGCTTCATCGCGTGTCGATCGGCCCGACCGAGGGCGCACTGGCGTTTCAGGATCTTGTCGCAACCGAAGCCTCGCAGTCACCGGCCGCAGTGGGCGAACAGGATACCGCGATGATCCTGTACACGTCGGGCACGACCGGAAAACCCAAGGGTGCGATGCTGGCGCATTGTAATCTGATCCATTCGGCGATGGTGTATGAAGCCTGCCTCGAACTGACGCACAAGGACCGCTCGATCGCCGCCGTTCCGCTCGCGCACGTCACCGGCATCGCGGCCAATATCATGAGCATGGCGCGTTGCGCCGGTGCGCTCATCATCGTGCCGGAGTTCAAGGCCGCCGAGTATCTGAAGATCGCCTCGCGCGAACGCGCCACACAGACGGTGATGGTGCCCGCGATGTACAATCTGTGCCTGCTGCAGGCCGATTTCGACTCTTACGATCTTTCCGCCTGGCGCATCGGCGGCTATGGCGGCGCGCCGATGCCGGTCGCGACCATCCAGAAACTCGCGGAGAAACTTCCCGGGCTGAAGCTGGTCAATGCCTACGGGTCGACCGAGACATCATCGCCTTCGACCGTGATGCCGCCGGAATTCACCGCCAGCCACGGCGACAGCGTCGGCCTGCCCTGTCCCGGCGCGCATATCATAGTGATGGACGCCGACGGGCGCGAACTGCCGCGCGGCGAGGTCGGCGAACTCTGGATTCACAGCGGCTCGGTCATCAAGGGTTACTGGAATAATCCGCGCGCGACGGCGGAGAGCTTTACCGCCGGCTACTGGCATTCCGGCGACCTCGGCTCGATCGACGAGCACAACTTCGTGCGCGTGTTCGACCGGCAGAAGGACATGATCAACCGCGGCGGCCTCAAGATCTATTCGGCGGAAGTCGAGTCGGTGCTGGCCGGTCATCCCGCCGTTGTCGAAAGCGCCATCGTCGCGCGCCCCTGTCCGGTGCTGGGCGAGCGCGTTCACGCCGTTGTCGTGGTTCGGTCTGACATCGATTCGCCGACACTGCGCGCGTGGTGCGCCGAGCGCATGTCGGACTACAAGGTCCCGGAGACCATCGACATCGGCACCGAACCGCTGCCGCGCAATGCCAACGGCAAGGTCATGAAGAAGAGCCTGCGCGACAGCATGACGGGCTAGGCGTCACGACGGACTGCAGGTGCCTGACGGCCTAATCAAAATCGGAAAACGCGGGGATTCAATTTCGTCATCGCGAGGGGCGCTAGCGACGAAGCAATTCAGCTTACGTGTAGCTCTGGATTGCTTCGCTGGCGCTCGCAATGACGGTGTTTTCAGGTGCGCTTAGCGCTCGGCGAACGCCTTCTCGACGACGAAATCAGCCGGCTCGCCGTGGTTGCCTTCCACGAAGCCGCGATCCTCAAGCAGCTTCTTGGTATCCAGCAGCAACGCCGGGCTGCCGCACATCATAACGCGATCCTTGGCCGAATCGAGCTGCGGCAGCGAAATGTCATCGAACAGCTTGCCCGAGGTGATCAGGTCGGTGATGCGGCCGCGATTGCGGAACGGGTCGCGGGTCACGGTCGGATAATAGATCAGCTGCGCGCGCACCATGTCGCCGATCATCTCGTCCTGCGGCAGCTTCTCGGTGATCAGCTCCCCGTAAGCCAGTTCCTTGACGTGACGGCAGCCGTGCAGCAGCACGACCTTTTCGAAACGCTCATAGGTTTCGGGGTCCTTGATGACGCTCAGGAACGGCGCGAGGCCGGTGCCGGTGCCGATCAGATAGAGATTGCGGCCGTCGGTCAGGTTGTCGATCACCAGCGTGCCGGTTGCCTTGCGGCTGACGATGATCTCATCGCCTTCCTTGAGATGCTGAAGGCGCGAGGTCAGCGGACCGTCGGCCACCTTGATCGAGAAGAATTCGAGGTTCTCTTCGTAGTTCGCGCTCGCGACACTGTAGGCGCGCAGCAGCGGCTTTTCGTTCACCTTGAGCCCGATCATGGTGAACTCGCCATTGCGGAAACGGAACGAGGAATCGCGCGTGGTCGTGAAGCTGAAAAGATTTTCGGTCCAGTGATGGACGCTGAGAACCGTTTCCTGATTGAAGTTGCTCATAACCGGACTCATGCTCTTGCAATCGGTGAGCGCACAATCGCCGGACTTGCGGGCGGTCACGCCTCACGCAGAACTTCATTCGCCAATGAATTTTGCTGGTTGCCTGCATCGCAGGCGAAGACGGCGGCAGCATTCACGACGCCGGTGAAATAGCCGAATTTCCGTTTTTGGTCAATTACATACCGCGCCTGCGTCATGTTCCAAGGGCAGACCCGCGTTGCATTCTAAGATCATGATCCGGAGGAGAAATTTCCTCCCGTGCAGAGCCTGCCGGGAGGAAATTACACTCAATCTAAACGTCCGGATAAGCACGGCCGAGGCGCGCCCGGCAGCGGAAACCGGCCTTACTTCTTCACCATCGCGCAGTTGCCCTCGCTCATCGGCCGGAAAGCTTCCGCCGCGGGGATCGTCTCGACCAGCTTGTAGAAATCCCAGGGTGCCTTGGATTCGGCCGGCGTCTTCACCTGGAACAGATACATGTTGTGGATGTGGCGGCCGTCCTCGCGGATCGTGCCTTCGCCGAACAGCGGGTCTTTCGACGGCATCGCCTTCATCTTGGCAACGACCTTTTGGCCGTCCGTCGTGTTCGCGGCGGCGGCGGCGCGCAGATAGTGCAGCGTCCCGGCATAGACGCCCGCCTGAATGGCGGTCGGACGGCGGCCACCGCCGACAATCGCGGTAAAGCGATCCGCGAACCTGCGCGTGCCTTCGTTGGTGTCCCAATAGAAACCTTCGGTCAGGTAGAGACCTTTCGCACCTTGAAGTCCGATGGCGTTGACGTCCGTCACCTGCATCAGAAGCGCCGCAAGCTCCTGCCCGCCGGCCTGAATGCCGAACTCGGACGCCTGCTTCACGGAGTTGACGGTGTCGCCGACTGCGTTGGCGAGCGCGACGATCTTGGCCTTGCTGGCCTGCGCCTGCAGCAGGAACGACGAGAAGTCCGACGCGCCGGGCGGATGCCGCACGCTGCCGAGGACCTTGCCGTTCTGTGCCTTCACAACGTCAGATGCATCCTTTTCGAGCGAATGGCCGAACGCGTAGTCCGCCGTGACGAAGAACCATGTGTCCTTCTTCGCCTTCAGCAAGGCCAGCGCGGTGCCGTGCGCCAGCGCCCAGGTGTCGTAGGTCCAGTGCACGGTGTTCGGTGAACACTTCTCGCCGGTCAGCAGCGATGAGCCCGGTCCCGATGCAATGAACGCGGTTTTCGAACCGCGCGTGGCTTCCTGCACCGCCAGCGCCACCGACGAGAACGGCACGTCGAGAATCGCGTCGATCTTGTCGACGTCCATCCAGCGCCGCGCCAGCGCGCCGCCGATATCGGCCTTGTTCTGGTGATCGGCCTGAACAAGCTCAACCTTGATATCCGGCTTCTCGGCCTTGAAGTCTTCGATCGCGAGGCGTGCAGCGGCAACTGAACCTGCGCCGGTGGAATCGGTCGCGATGCCGGTGAGATCGGTCAGCACGCCCAGCTTGATGGTGTTGTTGGCAATCTGCGCGCTTGCAGGGCTCGCGAGCGCCAGCAGCATTGCCGCGCCCGCCAGAAAAGCCGATTTCGATTGAAGCAGCATTATGATCCTCCCGGTTTGAATTCTTGTGTGGTTATCCGGTTTCGCCGGAATTGCTTAGCGTCGAATGGTCTCCAGAATCTCCTGCGCGACGTCGATACGCACGGTTGCGCGTTCGACCAGAATTTTCGCAACAGCCTCGATCTCATCGCCGGCGGCGCCGGCCATGATCGCAATGTTCTGCGCATGAAGCGCCATGTGCCCCGACTGGATTCCCACCGTGGCGAGCGCCTTCAGCGCAGAGAAATTCTGCGCCAGCCCCACCGCCGCGATGATGCGCGCCAGCCGTTCCGCCGTGGTGACGCCGAGAATCTTCAGGCACGCCTGCGCGGTCGGATGGATTTTCGTCGCGCCGCCGATCAGGCCGACCGCGAGCGGCAGTTCGATGGAGCCGGAAAGATCGCCGTCCTTGGTGATCTCGTAGCGCGTCAAACTCGTGTAACGCCCGCCCCGCGCCGCATAGGCATGTGCGCCGGCTTCCACCGCGCGGGT
>JAGVII010000765.1 GCA_020056155.1 Afipia sp. | reverse complement strand
GTCGTCGCCATTGTCGATGCCTACGCCACATGGATGGCGCAGAACGACCTGCCGAAGCTGTTCGTCAATGCCGAGCCCGGAGCCATCCTGATCGGCAATGTGCGGGAGTTCTGCCGCGGCTGGAACAACCAGACCGAGATCACCGTTCCGGGATCGCACTTCATCCAGGAAGATTCCGGTCCGGTGATCGGCCGCGCCATCGCGGGCTGGATCAGGGACAAGGCGGTTTGAATTCGATTATATCCCCGCGAAAGCGTGGACCCAGGCTTTTTAGGGAAGCTGGATTCCCGCGTTCGCGGGAATGAGCGGAAGGTGCTTTTATTTCAGCTGAATCCGGACTAGCCGCCGGATTCCGCCGCTACCACATGCTCCTCGTACTGCGGCAGGTCGTCGGTGATGGTGAACCACGGCGCCTTGGAGCCAACGAAGATGTGCGCAGTTGGCCGGATACCCGGCTCATCGACGAGGGTTCCCATGGCGACATGGACAAAGGCGCCGTCACGCACCACGGAATAGAGCAGCGAGCCGCACGCCCTGCAGTGGGCGTTATGACCGTTCTCCTCGCCGAAAATCAGAAGATTGTCGCGGCCCTTCGTGACCGCGAGCTTGCCGCGTTCGATTCCGGCCATCGGCTTGAACGCAGAACCGGTGGTGCGGCGGCAGCCGGAACAATGGCAGTTCAGGGCGTAGCCGAATTCGTCGGCGACCGTGTAATGGACGGCACCGCAGAAGCATTGTCCGGCAAGTCTGCGCTCGCTTGTGGCGTCCGTCACCGCTGTCTCCTCCTGTGCATCGCCGAATCACCGGTTGGTTCGCGCCGCGTGCCGCCGGGTTCCATCTCTAACATTCAATGAACGCGCCCACGAACCGGGAGGCGTGGTTAACCTTGCATTAGGAAATTGCATTGCATCGTCCGGAATGAAGTGGCGCATGATTTTTCCGCCAAGCCGCCCATACTGGCGGGTCATGTACTGGGGAGATTTCCAATGTTATCCAGCCGCGAAGCCTTTGAGAACGATGTCTGCCCGGTGGGCGACGAAATGCTCGGAAGTCTGTACCGGGCGAGCGAACATGGCCTTCCTCAGCTTGTGGAATCGGTATCCTCGGACGTCAGAGCCATGCTGGCGCTGTTCTGCTACAAGCGTGCGCATCTGCACGGCATGAGCCTCGCGATCGCGGCGACCTGCACGGAGCGGGATCTGGTGGAGCAGGGCGGTATCGTCGGGTCGACGTTGTTCGCCATGTCGCGGGAAGCACCGTCGGCAACCCCTTCCGCATCAGCCTATGGCAACCGCCGCAACATCACCCTCTCGACAAAACCGCTCAGCACGTTCGCACCGCTCGCCGATGATCTCGACGACGACGGCGATCTCGCCGCGACGCCGGCATAGTCATTGCTTTCCCGCCGCGTCATCACGCAGCGGAACTGGCTGTCCGGCCGGATGAATTTTGCTTCAACTCTGACGCGGCCCGCGCATCATCTTCAACGCGTCCTCGACATGCCGCCAGTCCTTGGCTAGCTCAAGCTTACCTTCCGCCTCGCACTCGGTCGCGCGCTGGGCGGCCTTGGCGATCGCCTGAGGACCGTGCATCTCCATTAATTGCCGCGCATAGTCATGAATTTCCATTTCCCGCATGGCGTCATGCTCCTCGCTAAAGCTTTTGCAGCATTGACGCCTGACGCGGCAGATTGGTTCCCGATTATTGGCCGCCGGGGACGGAACTGGCCTCGAGTTCCGGTAGCCCGAACCGCCGCCGCGCCATCCCGCATTCCGGATCGCCCGGCATGCAGGTGCGGCACACTTCGGGCCGCACCGCGTAAATCCCGCATGCGGTGGAGACGCCGACCTTGCCGGTGAGCGCGGTGCAGCGGTCGCCGTCGCAGCGCATTCCGGACAGCCGGTCGTTGACGAGGCTTGAAGGAATAAGATCGAGCGCGTCGTCGTCTTCCACCGTGAAGCGCGGCCAGTTGCTCGAATAGGAACAGCAGGCACCGCAGCTCTGGCAGGGATTGTCGGTTGCGGTCATGACATCAGCGCTCGCGCACGTTGTTGAGCGAAAAGCTCTGCATCCATTTCGCCCGCAACGCCGCGCGCCGCTCCGGATACTTTTCATCGAGAAACATGGCGTCGGTCATGCGATCGATCCGGAAGCTGCGGAAGTCTTTTCGCAATTCGCACCAGGCCGCCAGCATCCGGACGGTTTCGAGATAGCCGACCGCGATCGGCCAGACCGTGCGTTTGCTCTCGCGACCCTGCTCGTCGCGGTAGTGCAGCAGGATTTTCTTGCTGGCATAGATATGCGCGCGCAATTGCGTCATATCGATGCTCTCCGGCGGGAGGTCCCATTTCGGCGGCGTCCGGCTGGCGGGTTCGAGCGCCAGCGGCTGCAGCCGTTCCGGGACGGTGTCGACGATCTTGGCGATCAGGTCCTGCGCCGCCTTCGCCAGCACGGGATCGGCCCGCCCCGCCACCCATTGCGCCCCCAGCACCGCCGCCTCGATTTCGTCCGGCGTCAGCATCAGGGGCGGCATGTCGAAGCCTTTTTCCAGCACGTAGCCGGTGCCGGCCTCGCCCCGGATCGGAACGCGCTGACCGATCAGGGTGGCGATGTCACGGTAGATCGTGCGCTTCGAGGTTTCCAGCTCCCCGGCGATGGCCTCAGCGGTCAGCGGCTTGCGGGTGCGCCGAAGCACCTGGATGATCTGGAACAGCCGGTCGGCGCGCCTCATTCGGGTCTCTTTGGTCGCTTGCTGCTGACAGTATGGTGGCAGCAGGGGGTATCTACAAACACGCATCTTTTCAACGCGCAAAGGATGCCCCCATGATCACCCTGTATGGCTTTGGCCCCGGCTTCGGCCTTCCTGAAATCAGCCCCTACGTCACCAAGACCGAGGTTCAGCTCAAGATGGCGGGCCTTGCCTATGCCAAGCAGCAGGCGATGCCGGACCATTCGCCGAAGGGACAGTTGCCCTACATCGACGACGGCGACGCACGGGTGGCCGATTCTACCTTCATCCGCCTGCATCTCGAAAAGACCCGTGGCTTCGATCTCGATGCCGCGCTCGACGAGCGCCAGCGGGCGGAAGCCTGGGCGATCGAGCGGATGATCGAGAATCATTTCAACTGGGCGACAGGTTACGCGCGCTGGCTGATCCCT
>JAGVII010000092.1 GCA_020056155.1 Afipia sp. | reverse complement strand
TGGTGATCTCGTAAGCCTTGGCACCGCCGGGCGCGACGACTTCGACCGAAGCGCCCTTCTTCTTGCCGATCAGCGCGCGCGCGAGCGGCGAGGTGATCGAAATGCGTCCCTTCTTGGCGTCGGCTTCGGGCTCGCCGACGATCTGCCACACGGCTTTCTTCTCGGTGTCCTCGTCGACCAGCGTCACGGTGGCGCCGAACATGATGGTGTCGCCGGACAGTTTGGACACGTCGATGATGTCGGCGCGCGCGAGCTTGTCCTCGATTTCCGCGATGCGGCCCTCGTTATGGGACTGCGCTTCCTTCGCGGCGTGATACTCGGCGTTTTCCGACAGATCGCCATGCGAACGCGCTTCGGCGATCTGCTCGACGATGCGCGGGCGATCCACCGACTGTCGCTGCTTCAGTTCAACCTCCAGAGCGGCGTATCCACCCGGGGTCATCGGTACCTTGTCAACCATTTCGTCGTCCTTGCATTTCGCGCGGCGGACTGTTGCCGCGTGCACGAAACATCTTGTTTGATCCCGTTGGCTTACGGCCGCCGGGCAACGAATGAGAACACGACTGCAGCCGGGCGGTTCCCGCCGCTAGTGTCCTGTATCCGACGTTCGCCTTCCTCTGCAGCGCCTTCCGAGCGAACGTCGGATACGAAAGGACACTAGCATACTAAAATTCTAGTGATCCTTCGGTTCTGACATTCGTAAAAGTTGCCTGCCGGGAGGTAATACGAATGTCAGAACCGGATCACTAGTTCCACTTATACTACTACGCCGGTCCCGGGGACCGGCTACCAATTTCAGAGATCGGGGAAGTAACCTTGCAGGGTGCGGACTTCGAGATCCCCGCCCAGATAGGCCCGGATGCCCTGTGCCGCCGCCAATGCACCTGAAAGAGTGGTGTAATATGGCACTTTATGCAAGAGGGCAGCACGCCGCAACGAGCGGCTGTCGGCCAGCGCCTGCGGCCCCTCGGTGGTATTGAAAACCAGTTGCACCTCGCCGTTGGTGATGGCGTCGACGATGTGCGGGCGGCCCTCCAGTACCTTGTTGATCTTCTCGGCCGGAACGCCGTTTTCGGCGAGGAAGCGCTGCGTGCCCGAGGTCGCGATCACATTGAAGCCGAGCGAGGACAGCAGTTTCACGGCGTCCAGGATGCGCGCCTTGTCGGTTTCGCGCACCGACACGAACACCGTCCCCTTGCGCGGCACGCGGGTGCCGCCGCCGAGCTGACTCTTGGCGAAGGCCACCGCGAACGAGGTGTCGATGCCCATGACCTCGCCGGTCGATTTCATTTCCGGCCCGAGCACGGTATCGACGCCAGGGAACCGCGCGAACGGGAACACCGATTCCTTGACGCCGACATGGTTGAGCTTGCGCGGCTTCAGCTTGAAGTCGGCGAGCTTCTCGCCCGCCATGATGCGCGCGGCGATTTTCGCAACCGGAATCCCCATCACCTTGGCGACGAACGGCACCGTGCGCGACGCGCGCGGATTGACCTCCAGCACGTAGATCTCGCCGTCCTTGATGGCGTACTGCACGTTCATCAGGCCGACGACGTCGAGACCCAGCGCGAGCTCGCGCGTCTGGCGTTCCAGTTCGGCGATTACCGCCGGCTCCAGCGAATGCGGCGGCAGCGAACAGGCCGAGTCGCCGGAATGGATGCCGGCTTCCTCGATGTGTTCCATGATGCCGACCACGAAAGTGTCCTTGCCGTCGCTCAGGCAGTCGACGTCGACTTCGGTGGCGTCCGACAGGTAGCGGTCGAACAGCAGCGGGTTCTTGCCGAGCACGGTGTTGATCTGGCCGGTCTTGTCGTTCGGGTAGCGCGCCTTGACGTCGGCGGGCACCAGCTCCGGCAATGTGCCGAGCAGGTAGTCGCCGAGCTGGAATTCCTCGCGGATGATCTGCATGGCGCGTCCGCCGAGCACATAGGACGGGCGTACGACGAGCGGCAAACCAAGGTCGGCGGCCACCAGGCGCGCCTGCTCGACCGAATAGGCGATGCCGTTCCTGGGCTGCTTCAGGCGCAGCTTGTCGAGCACGCGCTTGAAGCGGTCGCGGTCTTCGGCGAGGTCGATGGCGTCGGGCGAGGTGCCGAGGATCGGCACGTCAGCCGCTTGCAGCGCATGCGCGAGCTTCAGCGGGGTCTGGCCGCCGAACTGCACGATGACGCCGTG
>JAGVII010000015.1 GCA_020056155.1 Afipia sp. | reverse complement strand
GGCGGCTGTCGGAAACGGAAGACAGCATTGTTGATGTGGCCCTTGCGATCGGATTCAGCCACGCCCAGCATTTCTCGACAAGCTTCAAGAAAGCGACCGGCGTGACGCCATCCGCGTTCCGTCAGCGTTGCCTGTCTTAAAAGTAGCAGACCTCTCTGAACTGCGCCGTCGGTCGACCCGGACTAAATGGCGCTTTTTCGGAAGCCTTGGCGTTATCCTGCAAGTCAGATCGGGCTCCCCGGTCTACACCCCCGATAAGAATCCACGCAGGTTCGCGGCCATATGGCTGCGGCTCAAGCGGGAGTTTCAGGGCGCAACTGCCCGGCATCAGGGAGAGCGGGATGGCATTTTTTTTCAATGGATGTTTGCGCATAGGTTTCGCCGCGGTGATCGGTCTGGCGGCATCGGCCAGTATGCCGGCGCATGCACAGGAAAAGTCACCAATCAAGATCGGCCTTATGCTGCCCTACAAAGGGGTTTATGCGCCTCTTGCGGTCAATATTGACCAAGGCTTCCAGATAGCGCTTGAGGAATACGGCAACAAAGCATCCGGAAGGCCCATCGAGATTATTCGTGCCGATGATGAATTGACGCCGAGTGTAGGCGTGCAGAAATTCAACAAGTTCGTTCAATCGGACCGGGTCGATCTGGTTGCCGGTATCATCGGTTCGAATGTTGGTATCGCAATCTCGGAACTGGCAGACAAGAACAAGATGCCGGTGGTGTTTGCCAACGCATTTGCCGACGAGATCACAGGAAAGTTCTGCAGCCCATATATCGCCCGCACATCCTTCAGCGCCAATGGCTTTGAGTATGCGTCCGGAAAGTACTGGGCCAGCAAAGGGGTGAAGACCGCCGTCACGATGGGGCCTGATTACTCCGCAGGCCGCGCATTTATCGGTGGCTTCAAGCGCGGCTTCGAAGACAACGGCGGAAAGGTAATCGAGGAAATCTGGACGCCGTTCCAGAAGACCAAAGACTACAGCGCCGCATTGACGCAGGCCGGCAACTCCGGCGCGCAGATCATCTACGCTTTCTATGCGGGAGCGGAAGCAATCCAGGTCGTCAAGCAGCATGCCGACTTCGGATTACGGACTAAAATTCCCCTGATCGGCGATCACTGGGTTTATGACGAAGCCTTATGGCCTGCTCTCGGCGATCTGGCACTTAACGCGCAGCACGTAGCCACGCACTATCCTGGCATCCCCACCGAAGCAAACCAGAAGTTCGTGAAGGCGTACAACGCTAAGTACAAGCAGGACCCCGATGTCAGCGCCGAACTGGGCTATGACAATGGTAAAGCGATCATGCTGACCCTTGAGAAACTCGGCGGCAAAATGCCTGAAGATCGCGCCAAGTTCATCTCCACTATGCGGGACCTTACGTTCGACGCCCCGCGTGGGAAGATCAAATTCAATGCGCATAATAGCGCCCTGCTTGAAAAGGTCTACGTGATCGAGATCGTCAAGGGTCCCGATGGCAAGATGCAGCGTAAATCTCTGGACGAGTTTCCAGGTGCCGGCGACCTGCCGGGCTGTACGAAATCGTTCTGATCAGGGGCGAGCTTCGCTTCCAGCGAAGCTCGCGCTTTCTCGACCTTGTGTGAAACATGCAGCTTTTCCTGATTCAGCTTCTTAATGGCGTGCAGTTGAGCATGCTGGTGTTCCTGCTCGCGGTCGGCCTGACGCTGATCTTCGGCCTGATGAACATCCTCAATCTGGCACACGGCGCATTCTTTACGATGGGAGCCTACTTCGGATTGGTTGTCGCCAATAAGACGGGCTCATTCTGGCTTGCGCTTCTGATAGGCCCGCTATTGCCGTTTATTGCGGGTTTTTTGTTGCAGTTCTTCGTACTGCAGCCGCTGGCTCAGCGCGGGCGATCGACGCATCTCGATCTCGCGCTTCTCACATTCGGCCTGCTGTTCGCAACAGCGGGTGCAGTCGAGTATATCTACGGTTCAGCATTCCACAGCATTGTCACGCCTGACTTTCTGAAAGGCCGTATTGCCTTGCTCGGCATCGAGTACCCGCTGTATCGCCTTTTCATCATCGCCGTTGGCGTCGCCATAGCGGTCGCACTTGTCCTGGTGATAGACCGTACGCTGGTCGGCGCCACATTGCGGGCCGGTGTCGATAACCGGGAGATGGTCACAGCGCTCGGCATCAACATCAATGTTCTGTTTGCGCTGGTGTTCGGGTTCGGCTCCGCGCTCGCTGGCTTTGCGGGTGTTGTCTCTGCACCGGTCATGAGCATCTATTCCAATATGGGTATCGGAATCGTCGTCACGACCTTTGTGGTCGTGGTTGTCGGTGGCCTCGGTAATCTCAAGGGATCGTTCTATGCCTCGCTCATCGTTGGGATGACTGACACCTTTGCTCAGGCATACCTTCCGGAAGTTGAGCTTTTTGCAATTTATGCGCTGCTGATCGCCGTGATGATCTTTCGCCCGCAAGGCATTTTTGGCGCGGTGGGGAGGGTTGCATGAGCGCAGATGTTATCCTCGCGAGGGGCAAGGGCGTTGGCAGGTTGAAGCGTCTTCCGCTTCCTGGTTCGCGTGGTGCATACGCAGTGATGTTTGCCGCACTTGCTGTCGGCTTGTGCGCGTTACCATCGTTCGTGTCCGGTTATGTCATGACACTCGCGGTTGAAGTCATGATCGCGGGCGTGTTTGCCTCCGGTATCAATCTTTTGACCGGATACACGGGTCTCGTGTCGCTCGGGCAGGCGATGTTTCTGGGGTTCGGTGGATACGGCATCGCAATTGGAACCGCCTTGTTGGGATGGCCGCTCTGGGTTTCTGCCCCGGTTACGCTTGTGGTCGTCGCCATGATTGCGTCGGCGATCGGCGCGGTTTGTACGCGGACGCGTGGCGTTGAATTTCTCCTGATCACGCTGGCATTCTCCCAGATGTTCTATGGAGCGGCAATCAAGTTGCGGTGGACCAATGGGTCTGATGGCATGACAGGAATTCCGCGCCCCGATCTGTCATTGCTGGGCTTGAGTGCGGACAATCCCACCGTTTTTTACTACTACGTTCTTGCTGTTGCGGTCCTCGCATTGCTGGTGCTGTGGCGGATCGTAAGGTCGCCCTTCGGCAGCGTTCTCGTAGGCATTCGTGAAAACGAGCGCCGCATGATGTCGATGGGATATGCGGTTGCCAATTACAAGATCGGATCGTTCGCGCTGGCTGCCGTGATCTGCGCGGTCGCGGGTATTCTACAGTCGCAATACACCTATTTCATCAATCCGGATGCGATGAGCTGGCAGATGAGCGGCGAGGGTGTGCTGATGGTCATTATCGGCGGCGCCAATGTCATTCTCGGGCCTTTTGTGGGTGCGGCAGTCTTTGTCGTCGTCAAGCAAGCGCTGAGCATGATTACTGAAGAGTACAACCTGTTCTTCGGCATCTTCTTCATGCTCGTGGTTGCCTTCTTCCGCGGAGGCGTTCTCGGCACCATCAGTACGCTGATCGGGAAACGGCAATGAGCGCGCTCGAAATCAGGAACCTGCGCAAGGCTTTCGGCGGTCTACAGGTGATCAGTGACCTCGATCTGAAGGTGCCGTCGGGCCAGCGCCACGCAGTGATCGGCCCCAATGGCGCCGGCAAGACCACGCTCTTCAACATCATCACCGGATGGCAGCCGCCGACTGGCGGCGAAATTCTGATTCACGGCGTTCCGGTGCAGCAGGGACGACCCGACCTTGTGACACGGGGTGGTCTATCGCGCTCGTTCCAGAAGAACATGCTGCTTGAAAGCGTCACCGTTCTTGAGAACCTGCGCGTTGCATGCCAGGCGTTTGATGCGTCACGGCGCTCTGTTTTCCGGTCATGCCGGTCGTTTCCTGCCGTCATCCGCAAAGCTCACCTCGCGGCTGAGCAGATGCACTTAGACACCGTGCTGCACCGGAATGTGAACGAACTGTCTTACGGACAGAAACGTCAACTCGAAGTGGCAATCGCGCTATGTGCGGAGCCGAAGATTCTGCTGATGGATGAGCCGGCGGCCGGAACGTCGCCCGACGAGCGCGCCAGTCTGATCAAGCTGATCAACGGCCTGTCGTCTGAGTTGACCATTCTTCTCGTCGAGCACGACATGGATGTCGTGTTTGCGATCTGTGACGTCATCACAGTTCTGAGTTACGGCAAGGTGCTCGCAACAGGAACAAAGGACGAGATCCAGTCCAATCCTCAGGTGATCGAAGCGTATCTGGGGCAGCACCATGCTTAAGGTCGAGCATCTCCACACTTACTACGGTGAAAGCCACATCCTGCAGGGCGTCGATCTTTCCGTGGCCACGGCGCAGTGCGTGGCGGTACTCGGACGGAACGGCGCAGGTAAGACGACGACGCTGCGCTCAATATTGGGGCTGACGCCGGCGCGGCACGGCCGCGTAGAGTTCAATGGCGTCGATATCACACGGCTGCCGACGCATCGGATCGTGAAATCCGGTATTGCTTTTGTGCCGGAGGATCGCGGCATCTTCCCGACGGTGACCGTCGAGGAGCATCTTGCCATCGCTTATAGCGCGTCGAAACACCGGCCGCGGCGCAAGCCGATGGAATATGTGTTCGAGATATTTCCTCGCCTTGCAGAGCGGCGCAAGAGCCTTGGCGGGCAACTGTCCGGCGGTGAGCAGCAGATGCTGGCCATTGGAAGGGCGCTCGTCGCTGGCCCGGACCTGATGATCCTCGACGAGCCCAGCGAAGGTTTGGCGCCGGTGATTATCGAGAAACTCGAATCCGTGCTCAAGGATGTCAAAGCGTCCGGGACGCCCATTCTGCTGGTGGAGCAAAACTATCACCTCGCCACCCAACTGGCGGACCACGTCTACGTGCTCAGTCAGGGGCGGGTTCAATTCGCCGGCGACACGCAGTCGCTGATCGCAAACGACGATGTCAGGCGAACGTATTTGAGCGTGTAACGCGCGAGGATGCGGAAGCCGAAAATTTCAGCACAGGAAGTGAAGATGCCTGGTCCTTTGAATGGCGTGCGGGTTCTGGATCTGACGGCGGTGGTGTCCGGGCCGTATGCGACGATGTTTCTGGCGGATCAGGGCGCGGACGTGCTCAAGAT
>JAGVII010000009.1 GCA_020056155.1 Afipia sp. | reverse complement strand
GGTGTTGATATCTCGATCAAGGAAGGTGAGGCGGTCGGCATTATAGGTCCGAACGGCGCAGGCAAAACGACGTTGCTGAGCGTTCTAGTTGGTGCGCACTCGCCGACATCAGGCTCTATTCGCTTCCGCGGCCGAGATGTGACAGAAATGCCGGCTTCCGAACGCTGCAGGATGGGTATCGTGCGAACACACCAGGTACCGCGTCCCTTCAGCGGGATGACTGTGTTTGAGAACCTATTTGCTGCGGCAAGCCATGGGGGTGGATTTTCTAAGGCTGAATCCTACGACCGTTGTATCGATTCTCTCAAGCTGTGCGGAATGCTGCAGATCGCCAATAGGCGCGCCGAGACTGTTGGTCTGCTTGATCGGAAGAGACTCGAACTAGCGCGTGCCCTTGCGACCGATCCGAGCCTACTTTTGCTGGATGAGATTGGAGGAGGTCTGACAGATGGTGAAACGAGCGAGTTGGTCACAACCATACATGAGCTGAAAGGCCGAGGTATCGCGATCGTTTGGATCGAACATATTGTGCACGTCCTGCTGCAAGTGGCTGAACGGCTGATTTGTATGGATGCAGGCCGCATAATCGCGAGTGGAAGTCCTAAGGACGTTATGTCGGATCCCACGGTCATCAAGACATATCTCGGGGGCGGCGTATAATGAGGTTGCTAGCGGTTGATCAAGTCGATGCCAACCATGGACTGTTTCGGGCAGTTAAGGACGTCTCGTTCAGCGTGATGAAAGGCGAAACCATTGCCTTGATAGGAGCAAACGGAGCCGGAAAGACAACCCTTCTGCGTACTTTGGCGGGTGCCCATCGTTCGTCGGCCGGTGTCATAAAGTTCGGTGGTATAGATGTTACGGCAATGCCCGCGCATGCGCGCGTGAAGATTGGCATGGCGCTGGTGCCTGAAGGTCGACGTCTTTTTTTAAAGATGACTGTGCAGGAAAATCTGCTGTTGGCATGTTCGGCTGGCCGCCTTGGCGACTGGAATGTAGAATCCGTGCTGGAAGCGCTGCCACAACTGAAAAAGCGTATTCACGCGAGAACGGCAAATTTATCGGGGGGAGAGCAGCAGGCCGTCGCTATTGGACGCGCCCTGATGACAAATCCTGATTTGCTCTTACTTGATGAAGTTTCTCTCGGACTGTCGCCGATCGCTGTGGAGGGGGTTTATCACTCGTTAAAGACGCTGATCGCGGGAGGAACGACGTGCATCATCGTCGAACAGGATCTCAATCGCGCATTGAAGATTGCCGATCGCTTTCTTTGCATGCTGGAGGGGAGGATCGTACTTCGAGGGGACTGCGAAGAATTCTCCCGCGAGCAAATCACGCAAGCGTACTTCGGACTGGTTGAGTCGGAAAGTGAAAAGGGAAAGTAGGATGTCTTGGGTCAATCAGATCGTTCAGGGCATCATGCTGGGAGGGTTCTACGGGGTTATAGCGTGTGGTTTGTCATTCATGTTCAGCGTTATGCAGATCATAAATCTTGCCCATGGCAGCCTTGCCATCGTAGCGTCCTTTGCTCTCTGGGTTTTGGCGGACTGGCTGGGCCTCTCGCCCTTTACGGGACTTGCGTTTGTACTACCGGCAATGGCGCTTATCGGAGTAGGCCTGCAAAGAGCTATTCTGGAAAGAAGCATTCGAGGTGGTGCGTTGGTCCCCATCCTAGCTACCTTCGGACTTGCAATCGTCATTGAGAATTGTCTTTTCGAGGCCTTCGGCGCGGACACGAGGTCTCTGGCTCCTTTAATTGGTGCGCTCTCATATGAATCTTGGGAGATCGCGAGTGACATCTACATCGGAAAGCTTGCAGCTCTCACATTTGTTACGGCAATCGTTATCCTGGGTGGGTTGCAGATGCTGCTTTCGCGTACGCAGCTCGGACGAACCATCCGCGCAACGGCTGAGGATTCGGACACGGCCGGACTGGTAGGCGTCAACGCTCGTGCCGCAAACGCGGCGGCAGCTGCGATTGCCATGACAACGGTTGGTATTGCCGGCGCGCTGTTAGGGATGCGCGCGACGTTTGATGCTTATGCTGGATCGCCGCAGTTGCTGTTTGCATTTGAAGCCGCGGTTATTGGTGGCACCGGCTCCCTGTGGGGGACTCTCATCGGCGGAATTGTCTTGGGGCTTGCCCAGAGCATCGGAGCAAAGTTCAACCCGCAAGGATTCCTCCTTGGAGGTCATGTGGTCTTTCTGCTGATCCTCTTTACGCGGATAAACCTTAGTGGCGCTTCTGTACCGAAAGGTTTCGGACGGATAATGAAGCGGTCCGCATCATGAGTGCCCCGACGATGGCCGTCGAGCGTTGGACAAAGAGTTCGATTGCCTCAATGGCGATTGCCGTCGGGTGTTTCGTGCTTCTTGCTGCAGGGCCATTCCTATTCAGTGCCCATGTAGTTGATAATCTTACAACCCTTTTTATCTATATTATTATGGCCGCGATGTGGAATGCGCTTGCTGGATATGGCGGCCTGGTGTCGGTCGGACAACAGGCCTTCTTCGGGCTAGGGGCATACACGGCAATCAGACTCTCCGATGCCGGAGTTCCGGTCTATTCGTCGCTTTTTATCTCCGCAATTCTTGTTGGCATTCTGTCAGTCGTGATCTCGGAGTTTATGCTACGCCTACGTGCGGGGGAGTTCGCCATCGGTATGTGGGTTATTGCTGAGGTCGCACACCTCCTGGTGAATCTAGACGAACTCATTCAGGGCGAAACCGGAACCTCCCTGATTGCTCTTAACGCGTACGCGACGGAAACACGAACCGCGATGACGTACTGGTCATCGCTTGCGGCACTCGCTGTGCTGCTCGGAGCGATGTTTTTGCTACTGCGCAGTCATGCGGGTATCGCGATTCAGGCCATCCGCGACAATGAAGAAGCGGCTTCGGCTATCGGAGTCCGTGTGTTGCAGACGAAGCGAGTTATTTTTGTGCTAGCTGCGGTCGGCATCGCTATGGCAGGCGCGTTGTGGGTTGCGACCACGATCAGTTTTCAACCCAAAACCTACTTTAGCGTCCAGTGGTCTGCTTACATGATCTTTATGGCGCTTGTGGGCGGGCTCGGAACATTTGAAGGAGCGATTTTGGGCGCGCTCATCTTCTTTGCCATCGAAGCAACATTTGGATCGGCGGGTGTTTGGTATCTCGTTGGACTTGGTGCGACCGCTCTCGTTTTTGCATTGTTTGTCCCAAAGGGGATTTGGGGCGCCATCGAAAGTCGCTTCGACATAAGATTTCTGCCGGTGGGTTACCGATTGAAGATTTCGGAAAAGTTAGATTACAAGAAATCGCCCAGAAGCCCAGAGTCAGATGATGAAGCTTCAATAATTGTGAGCGAAGTCACAGAGGCTACAGCGCGTAAGACGTAATCACGATCACGATTCCACACGGTTTCAGCTGCAGCAGGCCGTCGACAACCTTCGACATTCAAAGCGATAAAATCATTAGCATCAGCTTGATGCGCACGCTTCGTGCGTCCAGCCGTCCATGGCCGCTGGTCGCTGCATTGACGCGGCGGATAGTTAGAATTCCAATTATCGATTAGACGCCCCGCCTCAATGAACCTAGCGTGACGCCATGGCAATCGGATTGAAGTTGCCCAACACGACAATAGCTGCGGGAAAGCAGCGGGCGTCTTGATCGATAGATCTATCGGTCAATCGAGTTGAAAAGTCGAGTGTCATTGGGGGATGAAAGATGGAAGCAATTCAAGTGCCCCAGGAAAACGGTATCAATTCTGGGCCGTCGGACTTGTCTTGGGATGTGAACAGTGGCGCGGAAACGGAGGCTTTTCGAATCGCGATGCGTAGAGTCGTTGGCGGCGTGACTGTCATCACCACGCGTCATGACGGCCAATCATGGGGAATGACCGTCAGTGCCTTCACGCCTGTCTGCATGGAGCCGCCGACACTCCTCATATGTGTAAACAATCAGACGATCACGGCGTCCGACATTTCTCGCGAGGGTCGCTTCGCAGTTAATCTGCTAAGCCAAGCGCAGCTTTATCTATCGCAATTATGTTCCCGCACGGGTGAAGACAAATACATTGATGAGCACGTAGTTCCGCGGGATGACTTGCCAGAGCGAGTCGTTATGCCCGTTCTGCGAGACTCCCTCGTCACATTCGATTGCAAGGCAACCGACATCTTGTCGGTCGGAAGCCACCTTGTGGTCATAAGCGCGATCGAGGCGATTCTCGCGCCGAGATATCTGCCGCCGTTGTTGTACGGCGAGGGACGTTACTTGCATGGCGTTGCGATTGGTGAGGCCACATCAAGGCGGGAGCGCAGCGCATGAAGCTGTATGGAATCGCTGAAGCATTCTACGGCGCTTACAATCGTCATGACACGGTAGCTGTCGCGGCACTTTACGACGTCAACGCCACTCATCAAGACATTGCGACAGGCCATTCGAAGGTCGGGCCGGACATAATCGTAGCTGGACTAGCGAAATTCCTGGGTTGGTTTCCCGACGCGCGGTGGGAGCCGCGACTGCAGATATCCGACCCGTCCGGATCTTTGACTGTAACCTATCTTTTGACTGCAACGTTGGGAGCCCAGATGGGCCAGATCGTTGCAAGAGGCCAACGAATTTCATTGCGGGGAGCTCATGTCTTGCAGGTGCATGGGGGTTTGATTCGTAGCAGTGAAGATTACTGGGACGCTGCAACGTTTCAAAAGCAGATCAACAACGTTTAACGGAGTCATCAAGATGAGAACTGGTAGAGAGTATCTCGAGTCGCTTCGCGACGGGCGGAAGGTGTATGTAGGCGGGGAATTGATCGACGATATCACCACGCACCCAAAGACAAAAGGCTACGCCAATGCGATCGCGGAATACTATGATCTTCATCTCGATCCAAAGAATCTGGACATCACCACCTTTATCGACAAGGACGGCAAGCGCCAATCGATGCACTGGTTCTTGCCGCGTTCGAAGGATGATGTGATACATCGCCGTAAGTACACCGATTTTCTGTGCAGGCATTTCAAAGGTGGCATTTTTACCCGTCCGCCAGCTGGTATGAATGTCGTTATGTTTACCCAGGTAGACGATCAAACACCTTGGGCGGAGAACTCTCGGTTCAAGAATGGCAATCGAGATTTGTCGGGCAACATTCAGCGTCAGTGGGACGAGGTGACGTCCAAGGACCTTGCTATCTCACCGATGTTCCTTGACGTTCAGTTTGATCGCGGCCGGGACAACGCGATGGCGGAGACGCCAATGCTTAAGATTGTCGAGGAACGTGAAGACGGCATTTTGGTCCGCGGCTGGAAAGCCATCGGCACGTCGGTCCCATTCGTGAATCATCTGTTAATCGGTAACCTGTGGCGACCGGGTCAGACGCCTGAACAGACCGTTTATGCGCTTGTGCCAATCGCGACCAAGGGCATTTCAGTGGTCGCCCGCAAATCTAACGCGGAACCAGATGCTGATCCATATGATCGCCCGCTCGCTACGATCGGCGATGAGCTGGATGCAATGGTTTACTTCGACGATGTGCTCATACCGTGGGCGCAGGTACAGCACATTGGAAATCCAGACCACGCCAAGTGGTATCCGCAGCGCCAGTTCGACTGGGTGCACTTGGAAACGCAGATTCGTCATTGCGTTCACGCGGAACTCATGGTGGGGCTGGCGCTTCTTCTTACCCAGTCACTTGGTACGGGTGCCGGACCGGTGGTGCAGGCGCAGCTTGCTGAACTCATCCGTTTCCGTGAGACATGTCGAGCATTTATGATCGCAGCGGAGGAAACCGGCTTCGCAACACCTGGCGGCCTCTACAAGCCAAACAATATCTACATCGATTTTGGCCGAGCCTATTATCTCGAAAATCAGCACAAGATGGTCAATATGCTGATCGACTTTTGCGGGCGCGGTGTTGTCATTCAACCGACGAAGAAGGAGCTAGATGACCCTTACATCGGGCCAAAGCTCGCTGAAGCTCTTCGTGGGGCGGAGATCAGTGCGCGTGATCGTATCAAGATTTTTCGGCAGATCAGCGAACGATTCCTCACCGAGTGGGGTAATCGCCATGAAATGTTCGAGAAATTCAACGGTACGCCATTGTACTTGATCAACCTGCTTACGATGCAGCGTACCGAGTATCAGGTCGACGGTCCGCTCACGGAGCTTGCCCGGAAAGTATTGGGATTCGGTGACACAGCGGAACTCGGCAAAAGGGCGCAGGAAGCTGAAAAGGCGTCGCATTATGCAAGCGTCCGATTCCAGCCCGAATATGCCAAGGCACAGGACGTTCATGATGGATACATCGGTAGCGATACCGATAAGGCCAAGAAATCGAAAGCTATTGCCAATTAGCAATACGCCTTGGGGTGCGATCGCGCCCCAAGGCTCTTCGATCGAATGCTGAAGCGTATCGCGTTCCGGTGTGTATTCTCTGACGTAGATTTCACCTAGGTAAGGGTATCAATGCAGCCATTTGTGTATACGGCGCTGCCAGCGCGGGTGATATTCGGTTCAGGAACGATTTCGCGGATAAGCGGGGAATTGGAGGCACTAGGTTGTAAGCAAGCCCTCGTGCTATGTACTCCGTTTCAGAAAGCGTTAGCGGGAGCGATTTCAGTCAGTTTGGGCACGAACTCGGTCGGGGTATTTCCCCATGCGGAAATGCACACTCCGACGGAAATAACCGAACGTGCGATCGAGCTATTGAAGATACGTCGCGCCGATGCGGTCGTGTCGGTGGGGGGTGGTTCCACAACCGGCTTGGGCAAGGCTATTTCGCTACGTACGGATGTTCCTCAGATAGTAATTCCAACGACCTACGCCGGATCTGAAGCCACACCGATTCTCGGGGAGACAGTATCAGGTCGCAAGACAATTCAAAGACATCTAAAAATTTTGCCTCAGGTTATCATTTATGATGTCGATCTGACGCTGACATTGCCTGTCCCGCTTTCGGTAACCTCGGGTATCAATGCGTTTGCGCATGCGGTGGAGGCGCTATACGCGATCAATGCAAATCCCATTATTTCGATGTTGGCGGAGCGTGGAATGGCATCGCTCGCTCGCGCACTCCCGCGTATTTCAGGGACGCCTAGCGATCGTGATGCGCGGGCGGAGGCGTTGTTTGGGGCATGGGCCTGCGGTGTCTGTCTTGGAAGCACCGATATGGCAATACACCATAAGCTTTGTCACGCGCTGGGAGGTGCATTTAATCTCCCTCATGCCGAGATGCACACAGTTTTGCTACCACACTCGCTTGCGTACAATGAAAGAGCGGCGCCCGCAGCGCTTCGCCTTGTGGCGAAGGCGCTCGACGTTCAGGATGCTCCACGCGGATTGTCAAATTTTATTGGCGATCTGAATGCTCCAAAATCGCTACGGGAAATAGGCATGCCTTACGAAGGTCTGGACCGCGCAAGTGAATTGGCGGTATCTGCCCCATATCCAAATCCCGCACCCGTGACGAAAACCGGTGTTCGATCGCTTCTAGAACGAGCCTTCCACGGCCACGAGCCATTTACGGAGCGTTGATCTCAAATCAAACGTTGAACCGAGCGGGATAGGCGCGGGTCACTTAGCATCTAGGGGAATGATGAAATGGCGCAGTTTGATGATAATGTTCTCACGGAACAGGTGGTAGCGAGTTTCTCTAAAACTGCCAGTGCGCGACAGAGGGAAGTAATTTCACAACTGGTGCGATCCCTGCATGAGTTTGTCCGAAAGACGGATTTGACATTTGAAGAATGGATGTTTGGAATCGAATTTCTGACCAAGACCGGGCAAAAATGCACGCCCACTCGGCAAGAATTCATTCTTCTTTCCGATGTTCTAGGAGTGTCAATGCTGGTCGATGCAGTTAATCACCGTGACCGTGAAGGTGCGACCGAGACGACGGTTCTTGGACCATTCTACGTTGGTGAACATAGGACTGTGCCGAGCAATTCCAACATTGCAGTAGGAGTTGCAGGGCGGCCCATGTTTGTCGATATACGTGTGACGAGCCTGAATGGTGGACCTGTTGAGAATGTCGCGGTCGATGTTTGGCATGCCGACGATGAAGGCTTCTATGATACTCAGAAGAAATCCTATCAGCACGAGGGCGCTTCGCTCAGGGCCCGTTTCGTAACCGACGCGAACGGCCACGTTTCATTTCGAACTATTTTGCCGCGAAGCTATCCGATCCCAACCGATGGCCCCGTTGGGCAATTAGTTGCCGCGACGAACAGGCATCCTATGAGACCAGCCCACATCCATTTCCTTTTAAATGCTCCGGGCCTTGAGCCACTCATCACGCACGTGTTCATTGAAGGCGATGAGTATCTCGAATCAGACGTTGTTTTTGGCGTCAAGGAAGAACTAATTTGCAAGGTCGAACGCAGGGATGACCCAATAATGCCGGACGGCCAGCCCGCAATGGGACCTTGGTACGAGATGAAGTACGATTTTCACGTAAAACCTGGAGAGGGGCACGTTCCGCAACCGACCCAATAAGAAGTGGAATTGGCGAGATCCAATTTCAAAACGCGCGCGTGAGCAAGCTTATCAGTATTATGTAGGCGCGGTTAATCCAGGCGAGAAAGTACTGGGTCGTGGCGAAGATTGATCATGCGCCTGTCGAATGCGTCCTATCACAATTTGATGGCCGAGGGGATTCCCGAGTCGAATTGCAAAAAGCAGACGCAATTGTCGATGCCGTCCGCTCCCATCGCCGGACTTTGTCTTCACTATGGCCTTGCCGCGGGTGGTTTGTGCAGCACGGACGGTTGCCATCCAGAATCCGCTAATCCGCATGGTGACGAACCTCGGCGGACCCAGCTCCTGCTTCCGTCGATAAAGAATCCGGCGATCGATGCCATAGCGGCGCGCCACTTCTGAGACGCTGGCGTCGGGTTGCGCTGGCTCATCCAGAATGCGGTGTTTGTCGACTTCACCGAACTGCCGCCGATGCCCTCACGCGGCCGAGGAACAATCGGACCTTCCGGCCGCGAGGAGGGATAAGCCACGTGACTTAGGGCTGGGACTAAGGGTGTGACTAAGACTGTGACTTAAACCGCACAAGCTATCGAACAAAGTGTCGACCGCTTCAATGCACTTCGGTTTTTGTTCCCGAATAAGGATCATGCTCGGCGGTCTTACGTCAGCCGCGTTACGCGGCCCTCAGCAACCTTTACAGATACTCCGCAGGCGCCTGGATAGTTTGTCGTCTGCTATTTTTATTTGCTCTACGGAGCCAATTGCCTTGATTCAGCAGTGGCCTTGCGAGCAGTCTCTGCGGCTGTTGTCTGGCGATCGTAACAGGCCTGCCTGTCCTTTCTCTCATCGATGGATCGGCATTGCT
>JAGVII010000427.1 GCA_020056155.1 Afipia sp. | reverse complement strand
GCCGTTGTCTGGCACCTTCGTCGAGATGCTGCGGCGAATCGTCGATATGTCCGGCTATACGGCCAACGTGGGCGCAGGTGTCGCCGCCGAGGCCGGCGCGGAAACTGTTGCGCCGATCCGCACCCTCGACGGCTTCGGCGCGTTCGGACCGCCGCCTTCCACCGCGAAGCCGCTGCGCGCGGACTATCGCGACCGCGCCACCGCCGATCATCCGCCCGGTCTTTATGGCCCCGCCGACGGCCCGATCGCGGTAAACACGCTGGCGGCCGCAGACCGGCTCGCAGCGCTCGACACCTCCGCGTTGAAGGCGCAGCGCGCGACTTACACCAACGCCGAGCCGCGCGACCTGCGCGGCATCCTGCTCTCCACTGCGCTCGCGCTGTTCCTGATCGACGCCATCATCGTCGCCATTCTCGGCGGCGGCCTGGCGGCATTGCTGCGACGGCGGACGGCGACGGCCGCACTTGCCTTGGCATTTGCACTTGCCTCTGCCGGCGGCCTGCCGTCGTCGTCTTATGCACAGGCGCCGAAAGCCCCGTCCACAAACGCGCCGGCGGCTCCGGCCGCGAACAGCGCCGCAGCCGATGACTTCGCCATCAAGGCCGTCGCCCAGACCCGCCTCGCCTATGTCGTCACCGGAAATTCGGACGTCGATTCGATCGTCAAGGCCGGCCTGTCGGGCCTGACGCTGTTTCTCGCCCAGCGCACCGCGCTTGAAGCCGGCGAGCCCGTCGGCGTCGATCCGGCGCGCGACGAACTCGCCTTCTTCCCGCTGGTGTACTGGCCGGTCATCACCGGTGCGGCGAAGCCGTCGCAGGACGCCATCAACAAGCTCGACGCCTACATGAAGCAGGGCGGCACCGTGCTGTTCGACACCCGCGACGCCATCGAAGCGCCGCCGGGACCGGGCGGAGAATCGCAAACACCGGGCATGCTGACGCTGCGCACGATTTTGTCTTCACTCGACATTCCCGAACTCGAGCCGGTGCCGCGCGAACACGTGCTGACCAAGACGTTCTACCTGCTGCGCGATTTTCCGGGCCGCTTCACCTCGGGACAGACCTGGGTCGAGACCCTGCCGCGCGTCGACGACGAGGATGCCGCCGACCGGCCCGCACGCGGCGGCGACGGCGTTTCGCCGATCATCATCACCTCGAACGATCTTGCCGGCGCATGGGCAATGCAGACCGACGGCCAGCCAATGCTGCCGCTGACACCCGGCGATCCGCGTCAGCGGGAAATGGCCTTCCGCTCCGGCGTCAACATCGTGATGTACACCCTGACCGGCAACTACAAGGCCGACCAGGTCCACGCGCCTGCCCTCATCGAACGGCTGGGGCAATAATATGCGCACTCTCAGCCTCGCACCTTCAAACAATAGCGCCGTCATGGCCGGGCTTGTCCCGGCCATCCACGTCTTGTTCTTGTCTGTTCGCAAGGAAGACGTGGATACCCGGGACAAGCCCGGGCATGACGATGAACTCAAAGTCTGTACGTCATGAACTACGGCATCGCCTTCGCTCCTCTCGTTCCCACGCTCGTGCTGTGGATCGGCCTCGCTGCGATCGTCGTGATCGCGGCTGTGCTGATGGTTGCGCGTGCACGCGGCGCTGCGATCCGCATTGCCGCGCTGGCGCTCATTCTGCTGGCGCTGGCCAATCCGTCGTTCACACGCGAGGAGCGCGAACCGCTCTCGTCGGTCGTCGCCGTTGTGGTCGACAAGAGCCCGAGCCAGAATTTCGGCGAGCGCACCCGCGAAACCAACGAGACGCGCGATGCGCTGGTTGACCGGCTCAAGCAGATCAAGGGGATCGAGGTTCGCACGGTCGAGGCCGGACATGCCGACGGCGAGACCGACGGCACCAAGCTGTTCTCGGCGGTGACCTCGGCGCTGTCCGATGTGCCGACCGACCGCGTGGCCGGCGCGTTCCTGATCACCGATGGCCGCGTGCACGACATTCCCGCCAATGCCGCTGCCATCGGCTTCAATGCGCCGGTGCATGCACTGATCACCGGCCGCAGCAACGAGCGCGACCGCCGCGTCGCCATTGTCGCGGCTCCTCGATTTGGCATCGTCGGCCAGACCCAGACCATCACCTATCGCCTCGACGATCAGGGCGTGACCGGCCAGAGCGCGCGCGTCGTGGTCCGGCGTGACGGCGATGTGCTCAGCGAGCGCGCGGTGCGCAGCGGCGAGCAGGTCAGCGTCACCATCGAGATTCCGCATGCCGGACCTAACATCGTCGAAATCGAAGCCTCGAAGCTCGAGGGCGAACTGACGCCGGTGAACAACCGCGCAGTGGTGTCCATCGACGGCGTGCGCGACAAGCTCCGCGTGCTGCTGGTCTCCGGCGAACCGCATTCGGGCGAACGCACCTGGCGCAACCTGCTGAAGTCGGACGCCAGCGTCGATCTGGTGCACTTCACCATTCTGCGCCCGCCCGAGAAGCAGGACGGCACGCCGATCAACGAACTGTCGCTGATCGCCTTCCCGACGCGCGAACTGTTTCAGCAGAAGATCAACGAGTTTCAGCTGATCATCTTCGACCGCTACGCCCGGCAAGGCGTGTTGCCGATTTCGTATTTCGACAACATCGCGCGCTATGTGCGCGGCGGCGGCGCGGTACTGGTCTCCGCCGGTCCCGACTACGCGAGCCCGACGAGCATCTGGCGCACGCCGCTCGATGCGATCCTGCCGGCCGAGCCGGTCGGGGTAAACGAGAAGGCTTACCACGCGCGCCTGACCGATACCGGCAAGCGTCATCCCGTGACGCGCGGGCTTGAAGGCTCCAGCAGCGAGCCGCCGCACTGGAGCCGATTCTTCCGTCTCGTCGATACGCGCAATCCATCCACCCCGCCGATCATGGAAGGCGGCGACGGCAAGCCGTTGCTGCTGCTGTCGCGGCAGGGCGAGGGCCGCGTCGCGCTGCTGCTGTCCGATCACATCTGGCTGTGGGCGCGCGGCTATGAAGGCGGTGGCCCGCATCTCGATCTGCTGCGGCGGATGTCGCACTGGCTGATGAAGCAGCCGGAACTCGACGAGGAAGCGCTGCGGCTCAAGGTGGAAGGACGCAATCTCGTTATCGTGCGGCAGACCATGGCCGACGCCGTGGTGCCGGTCACCGTCACCTCCCCCTCAGGCGTGACGCGTCAGGTCACGCTGACCGCAGCCGATCCCGGTGAATGGCGCGCGTCGCTCAGCGCCGATGAGCTTGGCCTGTGGCAGGCGACGGACGGTTCGCTCAAGGCGCTGATCAATGTCGGCCCGGTCAATCCGAAAGAGTTCGCCGAGGTGACATCGACCACGGAAGCGCTGCGTCCGCTGTTGCAGGCAACCGGCGGCGATAACCGGCGCGTGGCGGACAGCGGCAGCATCGATCTGCCGCGCGTGCTGCCGGTGCGCGCTTCGACGGTGTTTCGCGGAGAAGGCTGGCTCGGGGTCAAGATGCGCGACGCCAGCGTGGTGCGCGGCATCGGCGTGCTGCCGATCTTCGCCGGCCTGATCGGGCTGTTGTTGCTGCTCGGCGCGTTCGCCAGCACCTGGCTGCGCGAAGGCCGTTGACCATTTCAGCGGGCTCAGCCATTGGCCGACCGGGCCAATGGACATGCGGTCAGGCAAATCCCCGATAGTGAGTGATTACGCGGCCGAACGCCGTGCCGCCGCGACCGACAGCATCGAAATCAGCTCCGACCACGGCACATGAATGCTCACCGGCTTCAGCTTGAACTGGAAGGTCATGATCGCCTCGTGGCAGCGAAGCCCCTTCCCGCCCTTGACCAGGCCAAGATCCCGAATGAGCTTGTAGGTTTTACCGTCGGCCATTCGCACAAGACGGACGTTCTCAAAATACTTGAGCATTCACGCTCTCCTCGCACGAATGAGAACAGCCGTTCGTTACGATTCGGTCAACCATACCGCCCGTCCGCGCGCCGCCTTCCGCCCCGCGTGGATACGCCTTTGTCACCGACGCCGGCCTGCGTGGTCCCGAACGGTCATTGCCCTGTGTCCTTTTGGCCTCGGACGGCCGCCTTCTTCCGCATCTCCAGCCTTCCCGTGTTGACACTCCGCCCCCGACCAGTGATGTTATATTATAACATCTGGGACTGACCCTATCAGGACCGGATGAGGATGGGATGGGGTGTGGCTCCTGATGAACTGGCTGCGATCAAGGGCAAAAAGGCTGTCGCTGCTGGCGCTGTTCGCGCTGGCGCTGCAGCTTGGCCTGTCGTTCGGCCATAGCCATCACGATGTCGCCGGCGCTTCGGCCTCGGCGAGCCTGTCCCAGCCATCGACGGCTGATGCCGATCACGATCACGACCATCAGGGTGCCCACCGCGACCTGTGCGCGATCTGCGCCACGGTCGCGATGGCGAACACTCTCGTCGCGGCAGCCCCGCCGTCACTGACGGCACCGCTCGCGATCACAGCGCTGCAAGCCGCGTTTCATCCCGAAGCCATCGCATCGGGCTTCCGCCGAAGCGCGTTTCGCTCCCGCGCACCTCCGCACGCCTGACTCGAACTGTTGTCCGATTCCGATGGTCTCCGCGCAGCGGTGATCGCGGGACATTCGAGGTGAGCCGCCCGATTCCGCAAAGACGGACACGGCGGCATCAGGATCAAAGCATCATGTCGTACAAGTTTCTTCGTGCCTCATTGGCCGGCGGCTCCGCCGTCGCGATGGCGCTTCTCGTCAACAACACCGCACGGTCGCAGCAGGCCGATCCGGGCGCCGGCACCACGCTGCCCGAGATCGTCGTGCAGGCGCCGAGCCCGATCCAGCGGCCGCATC
>JAGVII010000127.1 GCA_020056155.1 Afipia sp. | reverse complement strand
GCCGAATCCACTTCGAGCACCTGCACTTCGACTTCCTGCGAGGTCGAAACGATCTTGCCGGGGTGCATGTTCTTCTTGGTCCACGACATTTCCGAGACGTGGATCAGGCCTTCGATGCCCGGCTCCAGTTCGACGAATGCGCCGTAGTCGGTGATGTTGGTGACGCGTCCGGTGAAGCGCGAGTTCAGCGGATACTTCGCCTCGATGCCCTGCCATGGATCGTCCAGCAACTGCTTCATGCCGAGCGAAATGCGGTGGGTCTCGTGGTTGATCTTGATGATCTTCACCTTGACCGTCTGGCCGATCGCCAGCACTTCGGTCGGGTGATTGACGCGGCGCCACGCGATGTCGGTGACGTGCAGCAGGCCGTCGATGCCGCCGAGGTCAACGAACGCACCGTAATCGGTGATGTTCTTGACGACGCCGTCGATGACCTGACCTTCTTCAAGGTTCTGCACCAGTTCCTGACGCTGTTCGGCGCGGGTCTCTTCGAGAACCGTGCGGCGCGACACCACGATGTTGCCGCGGCGGCGATCCATTTTGAGAATCTGGAACGGCTGCGAGTTGTTCATCAGCGGCGCGACGTCGCGGATCGGACGAATGTCCACCTGCGAGCGCGGCAGGAAGGCGACAGCGCCGTCGAGGTCGACGGTGAAGCCACCCTTAACCTGATTGAAGATAACGCCGTGGACCTTCTCGTTGTTGTTGAAGGCCTTCTCGAGCTTGCCCCAGCTTTCTTCGCGGCGCGCCTTGTCGCGCGACAGCACGGCTTCGCCGAGTGCGTTTTCGATCCGGTCGAGGAACACCTCGACTTCGTCACCGACCTTGAGGTCGCTCTCACGGCCCGGGCCGTTGAATTCGCGGAGAGCCACGCGGCCCTCGGTCTTCAGGCCGACGTCGATGACGGCCATGTCTTTCTCAATTGCAACAACCTTGCCCTTGATAACGGAGCTTTCCTGCAGGTTGCCGCCTGCGAAAGACTCGTCGAGCATCGCCGCGAAATCGTCGCGGGAAGGATTATATGAAGTAGCAGTCGAAGCCATTTGTTCTCCAAATGCGGAATGCCGGCAGCGGGGTTAAGGGCGTATCGCGCATCCAGTGCCAAAGGTCCGCAACCTTTGACGACCGCTTCCGCAAGGAGGATTGCGACAGCGGGCCGGCGTGTGCCTGCACGAACGATACGGTGCAAATTGGATTGCCGCGCGGGAAGCGCGTGGTCTGCTGTCCGGAGCTGAGACGAAGATCGACCTCAGAAAACCGGGAGCGGGCATTCCTCCAATGACGGCGGGGACTATGCCCTCGGCCGGCCCGCTCGAACGGCCTCGACAATGTCGATGGCAGCCCGGACGCCGCTCTCTATATCCAACTGAGAGTTATCCAGCAAGTATGCATCCGGAGCCGCTTTTAAAGGCGCTACCGCCCTGTTCTGGTCGCGCTCGTCGCGCTTGAGGATATCCGCCAGCACGGCCGCCTCGTCCGCAGCCTCGCCCCGGGCACGGGCCTCCAGCGTCCTGCGGCGGGCCCGGACATGGGGGTCCGCCACAACGAAAATCTTCACGTCGGCATCCGGGCAGATCACGGTTCCAATATCGCGGCCGTCCAGCACCGCCCCCGGCGGGTCCGCCGCGAACTGCCGCTGAAAGTTGATAAGTACTTCCCGGACCTTGGGAATTGCCGACACCATTGAGGCCGCGTCGCCCACCTTCTGGGTTTTCAGGACCGGATTGCCGAACTTTTCGGGGTCGAGTTCCATGGCGGCCGCCACGGCAAGCGCCTCGTTGGTCAGGTCGGAACCCGCCTCCAGCAACGCAAAGGCCACCGCGCGATAAATCACGCCGGTATCGAGATGGCGGTACCCGTAATGATGGGCCAGGCGCTTGCCGAGGGTGCCTTTTCCGGATGCCGCCGGTCCGTCGATGGCGATAATCATGAGAAATCCGCTCCCAGCCCGCGCATCATCGGAATGAAATCCGGGAAGCTCGTGGCGATGAAGCCGGTGTCGTCGATCCTGACCGGCGCATCCGACGCCGTGCCCATCACCAGCGCCGACATCGCGATGCGATGATCCATGTGGGTGGCGACCAGACCGCCGCCGGGCACGTGACCCTTGCCCACCACGATCATGTCGTCGCCGGAAATCTCCACCTCGACGCCGTTGACGCGCAGCATGTCGGCGGTGGCCTCTAACCGGTCGGATTCCTTGACGCGCAATTCCTGTAGCCCGCGCATGGTGGTCACGCCTTCCGCATAGGCGGCGGCAACCGCAAGCACGAGATACTCGTCGATCATCGACGGCGCGCGTTCCGGCGGCACCGTCACGCCGCGCAGTTGCGATGCGCGCACGCGGAATTGCGCCATCGGCTCGCCGGCATCGCCCCGCTGATGGCTTTCCTCGATCGAGGCACCCATCTCGCGCAACGTCGTGAAAAGCCCTGTTCGCAAGGGGTTTGTCATGATGTCGGTCAGCGTGACGTCGGATTCCGGCACAATCAGCGCGGCCACAATCGGAAACGCCGCGGATGACGGATCGGCCGGCACGACCACATCGGCGCCGCGCAGTTCCGGCTGGCCGGTCAGCGCGATCCTGCGGCCGTGCGCGCCCTCTTTCGTCGTCACCACATGCGCGCCGAAATGCGTCAGCATCAGTTCCGTATGATCGCGGCTGGCTTCCTGTTCGATCACCGTGGTGACTCCCGGTGCGGACAGCCCCGCCAGCAGCACGGCCGACTTGATCTGCGCCGATGCCACCGGCGTGCGGTAGACCACCGGCAGCGGATCGTGCGCGCCTTGCAGCGTCATCGGCAGCCGTCCGCCGTCCGCGCTCGATGTCACACGCGTGCCCATCAATTCCAGCGGGTCGAGAATCCGGCGCATCGGCCGGCCGCGAAGCGAGGCATCGCCATCGAACGTCGCCGCGACCGGGCATCCCGCCACCGCACCCATGGCAAGGCGGCATCCGGTGCCGCTGTTGCCGAAATCGAGCGGCGCATCCGGCGCCTTGAAGCCGCCGACCCCGACGCCGTGCACCGACCAGGTCCCGTCGCCGGTGCGCTCGACCCGCGCTCCGAGCGCAGCCATGGCCCTGACGGTATTGAGAACGTCCTCGCCTTCCAAAAGCCCAGATATCCGGGTTTCACCCACGGCCAGCGCGCCCAGAATCAGGGCCCGGTGGGAGATCGATTTGTCGCCCGGAACGCGAACACGGCCGCTGAGAGCGCCCGCCGCACGCGATTCCAGCGGGGTTGGGTGGTCGGAATGGGTCAAGATGGCATTTCCTTATTTGGACCGGCTCCTACCACGGGCTTTACGGAACGTCACGGCCCGGTCATTTATCCCCCAAACCGCTATTGACAGCGGCGGCGCAACTAGCCAAGTGAAGCACCGCTTTTTCAAGACATTCTCAGGACTATAAACCGTGGCCAAAGCCGATCTCGGAACCAAGCGCATTTGCCCGACCACGGGCAAAAAGTTCTATGACCTCAACAAGAACCCGGTGATTTCGCCGTATACTGGCGAGATTGTGCCTATCGCACCGGTTCCGCCGCCGCGGACGCGCGCCGACGCTGCCGCACGGGCTGCTGCAGCAAATGCCGCCAGCATCGTGCCGGAGCCCGCCGAGGCGGAAGAGTTGGTCTCGCTGGAAGAGGCGGATGCCGAGGAGAACAGCGGCAAGGTCAAGGCCGTGCTGCCGGAATCCGAAGACGATATCGAAGTCGATGAGACCCTCACCGACGACGACGATGATGATTCGACCTTCATCGCCGAGGACGAGGAAGACGACGAAGATGTCACTGACATCATCGGTGATGTCTCAGGCGACGAAGAGACTTGAGATAAATCCTCAAGTGTGATTTTTCGGTCCGGCGGCGCAACGCGCGCCGATTCAAGTAACCCGCGCAGTCCCACCGCGCGGTAAGGTGTTCG
>JAGVII010000881.1 GCA_020056155.1 Afipia sp. | reverse complement strand
GCCTATGAGGACAAGATCGCCGCGATCGGCGTGCGCCTGAAGCGCTGGGTCTCGCTGCACGGCATTTCGATCAACGTCGAGCCTGATCTCACGCACTTCTCGGGGATCGTCCCGTGCGGGGTCGGAGATCCGCGCTACGGCGTCACAAGCCTCGTCGATCTCGGATTGCCGGTCACGATGGCCGATGTGGACGTGGCGCTGCGTCAGGCCTTCGGGGACGTCTTTGGCGCCTGAGGGCAGCCGGGACAACCTTGCCAACAGCCGCCCTTCCATGGCGTAATCGGGGAACGATGACGCCGTGACGCAAGGGACCACCGCAAGAACAGTTTCATCCGCCGACACCGCTCATTCGCGCGCCGACGCTCCAAGGAGCAAAGGTCAACGCCATGCATGTGGATGTGATCAGGAGCCGGGACAAATTGCTCCGCGTCCGGAGCAACTGGGAGGCTGTGTATCAGGCGGACCCCGAAGCGCAGTTCTACATGTCCTGGACATGGATCGCGGGGTGGTTTGAAAAGCTCGGCTGCCAGTGGATCGTGCTGGCTGCGAAAGCGGACGCCAACTCATCCGACTATGTCGGGTTCTTCCCGCTGCAATTGCGGACCGACTGGAGCCGCGACGGCAAATTTCACAATGAGCTGCGCACCGGTGGCGGATACTTCGCGGGCTATACCGGTTTCATTTGCGACCCGCGATTTGAACGCGACATCATTCTCGCCTTCGCGGACCATACCAGGCGGCTGAACTGGGCCAGGCTCCATCTGGAGAACATTTTCGCGTCACCGGAGCGGCTTGCCCTGTTCCTGAACGAATTTCCGTCGCCGGATTACATCACCGAAAAGATCCAGCGCCCGGATGACGGAGACGGCATCGATCACGACATCTACGTTTACGTGAACCTGCCCGGCGGCTGGGACGCCTTTCTCTATGAGCGGCTCGACGCGAAGGCGCGGAGAAACGCGCGCGCCGCGCTGAGGCAGGCCGAAGACGGCGAATACAGGATCACCACGCCCACGGCGGAGACGATTGAAGACGACATCGCCGCGCTGCTGAAATTCTGGGAACTGCAATGGGCCGCCAAGCTCGCCGCGCGGTACAATCCGAGACTGCCGTACAGCATGATGAACAATTTCCGCGACATGCTGCGGTGCTGTTTTGCGGATAACGCGCTGTATCTGCCGATGCTGTGGCAGGGAGACAGCCGGATCGGCATTCAGGCCAGCCTGATCGACTGGAAGAACCGCACGCTCCTCAGCCTGCTGAACGGACGGGATCTCAACGTCAAACGCCCCCCGCCCGGCTTCGTGCTTCATCTGCAGTGCGTCCGCTGGGGCATCGAGAACGGCTTCAAGGTCTACGATCTCCAGACCGGGGACTTCCCCTACAAGTACGATTTCGGCGGCATCGAACGCCGGGTCGAGTGCCTGCGCGTGAGCACGCATGACCGGCGCAATCCGCGCGGCGCGCTTGAGCCCCTGAGCGTGCCGGTGGTTCTCGAGCGCGCGCGGAGCATGGAGAAGGACGGCCGTCCTGACGATGCGGCGCAGGCCTGTCGCCAGATCCTGGATATCGAACCCCATCATGCCGATGCGTCGCGGCTGTTGAAGAAGCTGGAGGCCAATCGGCGGCGGGCGGCACCGCCCGACCTCACCGTGGCCAGGGGATTCCATCAGCGCGGGCAGATCGCGGAAGCGGAGAAAGCGTACCGGGCGATACTGGAAGCCGAACCGAGGCATCCCGATGCGATCTATCTGCTCGGCGTGGCCCTGCTCCAGCAAGGCAAGTTCGAGGCGGCGGAGCATCAGCTCAAACTCGCCATCGGCCAGCAGCCGAACGTTGCCATGCTTCACTACAACCGGGGCCTCGCGCTCCAGCAACTCGGACGGCATGAGGAAGCACTCGCGAGCTTCGATTCCGCCATCGCGCTCAAGCCTGACTACGATCTGGCGCTGGCACAGCGGAACAGCATCCTGAAGGCCGCCTCTCACATCGGCATCGATCGAAGTCTCTGAGGCAGAGGTACGGTAATGTCTGTCGCCGTCATGGCCGGGCTTGACCCGGCCATGACGAGTGATGAGCCACTGCTTCACTCACCAGCCGCTTTTCATTTCTCACGCTGCGACGCGTGGCGCGGCCGCGAGCTTTCCGGCGATGTAACGCCGTTCCTGCGTCAGGCCGCCGAAGCCGTAGGCGTCCGCACGCGCATCGTGGACGTAGATGTAGCTCTCGTTGTGCAGGGGTCCGAGCAACTCATCCATCCGCTTGAACGTTGCAGCGATGAAATCAGCCTTCTCGTCCTTGCTGTTGGTCCCGTCGGAAATGTGAATATCGACCCAGACGCTGGCCAGCTTCTGTTCGGCCAGCGATTGCCCGCCGGCGAACCAGTCGGCCGCATCAACGGACTGCACGATCACCGCGGTGACCTTGGGGTCCTTGTGCAGGATGTCAGCCGACAGCTTGCTGATGGCGGACGCGATCTCGGCCTTCAGCGACGGGGCGTTGCGGTGTG
>JAGVII010000052.1 GCA_020056155.1 Afipia sp. | reverse complement strand
TAAGCTGCGCGAAAGCGCAGATTGAACGATCGGCGGCTCGTTCCCGCCCTGCGTGCGAGTTCGGAGATGCTCCATGGATAGCGCAATTCAGCGTCCATCATGTCTTTCGCCACCTGCAGGCGCGCCCGCTTATTGTCCACGGGGCTGTCCAGTTCGGTATTGCGACGTAATGCGTTCATTCCCCGCGCCAGAACCTCGGTCGCTTGCGCGCTCATCAGCAATTTACCCGCCGCGCCATCGAGCGCCGGTGACAGGATTTCCGCAGCGATGGCCTGAATTCGCGGCGGCGCCTGCACCGAAAAAACCAGAACAGGCCGCTCCGTGGTCCTGAACAGCTCGACGAATTCCTGCTCCAGACCCAGCGCGGTGATCGATGCACGGGGAAAAGCGATGCCGACGGCGCGGACTGGACCACGTGGTGCTTCGCCGCTGCAGGGCGTGGGCTCACGTATCGCCATTCCCATTAACTGATTTTCGGAATAACGGATTCTTTCCGGGCCGTCGTTCGCGCAGCTTTCGCCGGTGCCCTCCAGCACGATGGTCATATAGAGACCCGGCTTCATGACCCCGTGGGTACGAAGATCAGTAGGCAACTGAAAATTGCCCGGCTGAACAAGGCAGCCGGGATTGTCCAGCCAGATCAGGCTTTGGGAGAATGTGTCTGCGACAGGACGGTTCTCGCTATCGAGAATCCTGTAGTCGTCGACAATGAGATCGAAGAGATTTGTCATTTGCGAACTGCTCTAACCTGCCACTATGGAGGCGTTGCCCCACGTCCTCAACGGGTTGCGGGCCTGTTTAGAGCTATTTGAAAGTGGCTGCAGTTCGAACGGTATTGCTTCAGCCCGCCCTGTACGCGGTCGTCGCTGTCGATCAGAGATCGAAGAATACAGTCTCCCTGTCACCCTGCAGGTGGACGTCGAGCCGGTAGGTCGCGGCATCACCCTGCTCGCGCCTTGCGATCAACGTCGCGCGGCGGTCTGCCGGCACCAGCGCGAGAATGGGATCGGCGGCGTTCGCTGCCTCGTCCTCGAAATAGATCCGCGTGATCGCCTGCTGTGTCATGCCGCGCGCAAAAACAGCCATTAAAATGTGTGGCGCCTGCGGCTTGCCGCCGGGTCCCGGTACCGGACCCGGCTTGATGGTGCGAAACTCGAACCCGCCTTTGGCATCAGTCCCGCAACGGCCAAAACCCTTGAACGCGGCGTTCGGAGCAGAGCGCGTATCCTGCGGATCGGCGAAACGCCCCTGCGCATCGGCCTGCCAGATTTCCAGCATGGAATCCGGGATGACCTTGCCGTCGCCATCGAACACCTGGCCCACGACGCGGATGCGCTCACCAGACACATCCGCCGTCACCAGATCGTTGCCGAAGGCATCGTTCCATGCGTAGTCGTTTCCCGGCGTCAGGCCGTACTTGAAATAGGGACCGACAGTCTGCGAAGGCGTGATGTTGCTCATCAGTCGTTGTCCAGTGGCGTGGCGTTGCGGCCGCGCAGTACGATGTCGAAGCGATAGCACAGCGCCCAGTCCGGTTTGGTGTTCTCGATATCGAAGCTCGACACCATTCGCATCCGCGCCTTCTCGTCCGTTACCGAATTGAAGATCGGATCGTAGGCGAACAGCGGATCGCCGGGGAAATACATCTGCGTCACGATGCGCGAAATGAACGCGTGCCCGAACACCGAAAAATGGATGTGGGCCGGCCGCCACGCGTTTGGGTGATTGCCCCACGGATACGCACCGGGCTTGATGGTGACGAACCTGTAGTAGCCGTTGCTGTCGGTCTGCGCGCGCCCGGCTCCGGTAAAATTCGGATCGAGCGGCGCCGGATGCTGATCGACGACGTGAATGTAGCGCCCGCAGGCGTTGGCCTGCCAGACCTCAAGCAGCGTGTTCGGCACGCCGCGGCCGTCCTCGTCGCGGACATGGCCATGGACGATGATGCGCTCGCCGAGCGGCTCGCCCTTGTGCTGGATCGTGAGATCGTTGTCGTTCTCGCGCACGGCTTCGTGGCCATAAACCGGCCCGGTCAGTTCCGACAGCGTGTGCGGAATAACGACCAGCGGCCTGGCCGGCGAGCGCAGCACCGTGCTCTTGTAGGCCGGCGACAGGCGCGGCGCATGCGCGGCGTTGCTTTCTCGCGGATAGATCAACGTCATGTGCGTCTTCTTCTTGTCGACCGTTGTACACTATCAATTCGATCAGTGAATGCCTACACCGAGCAGCCGGTTCACCAGCGGCCGGTCCGACTTCAGATCCGCCGACCCCCCTTCCCAGACCGCGCGGCCACGCTCGACCACCATGACCCGGTCCGCGAAATTCAGCGCGCGTTCGATCTGCTGTTCGACAAGGATAATCGTCATGTCGCCGCTGGTGGCAAGCCGGGAAATGGTTTCCATCAATTGGTCGCAGATCACCGGCGCCAATCCTTCGAGAGGTTCATCGAGCAGCAGGATCGACGGCTTTCCAAGCAGCGTCCGCGCCATCGACAGCATCTGCTGTTCGCCACCCGAGAGTTGAAGGCCAAGGTGGCGGCGACGTTCCGCCAGACGCGGGAACATCTGGTAGATGTCCTCCAGCCCACTCCGCTCCCGTGTCTTGAATCCGGTCGACAGGTTCTCTTCCACTGTCAGCGAACGGAAAATATCGCGCGTCTGCGGAACATATCCCATGCCGCACAGCGCCCGCGCCGACGTCCGCAATCCGCTGATATCCTGTCCGTCCGCCAGAATGCGGCCATGGTGCCGCGTCGACAGTCCCATCAGCGTCGCCAGCAGCGTCGTCTTGCCGACGCCGTTGCGGCCGAGGATCGCGAGGCGGCCGCCGGCCGGCACCTCGAACGACATCTCCGAGACGATCTGCGTCGGGCCATAGCCCGCGCTGAGACGTTCGACCTCAAGCCGTGCGGCTGGCATCGGCATAGCTCCCCAGATAGGCGCGACGGACTTCGTCGTCTTTGGTGACATCCTCCGGACTGCCCTCGAAGATCAGGCGGCCATTGGCAAGCACGAGCACGCGCTTTGCAAACCTGAACACGAGGTCCATGTCGTGCTCGATCATGAGAACGGCGATGTCCGGCGGCAGGCGATTGATCGCTTCAAGAATTTTCGGCGCTTCGTCGTGCGGAACGCCTGCCGCCGGTTCATCCAGCATCAGAACCTTCGGCGTGAGCGCGAGGCCGATCGCAAGATCGAGCAGCCGCTGCTGGCCGTAAGCAAGCTTCGCGACGGGAAGCTGCGCCAGTTGCGCGATGCCAAGCATGCCCAGAATGTGCATCCATTCGTCGCGAACCCGCGGAGCAAAAGTTTCCACCGAGAAAAACCGGCGCGTAAGACCCTTGCGCTGCATAACAGCCAGTGCGACGTTTTCGGCAACTGTCAGACTGGTGAACAAACGTGTGATCTGGAAGGTCCGCGCCAGTCCCTGCCGGACGCGGCCCGGAATAGAGACCGCCGTCAGGTCATTGCCTTCGAAGAAAACGCTGCCATCGGACGGAGCCAGATCGCCGGAAATGACATTGACCAGTGTGGTCTTGCCCGCACCGTTCGGCCCGATCAGCGCGACACGATCGCCTTTGCCCAGACTGAAGGACACATCACGGTTGACGTGAAGACCGCCGAACGACTTCGACACGTTCCGCAACTCAAGCAGCGGACTCATGACCGGGCCCTCTGCTGCGAGAAGGATGACCAGAGCGACGCGATTGTATGTCCGAGACCGCGCGGAGCGAAGATCACGATCAGGATCAAAAGCAACCCGACCAGCGTCATCCAGTGGAACGGATTTGCCGCCGAGACAATGTGCTCGAAGATCTGGAAAATGACTGCGCCCGCCAGCGCACCCCAAAGGCTTCCAGCCCCGCCCAGAACCAGCATGACCAGCACTTCGGCGGATCGCTCGAAGCTGACACTGTCGAGCCCGACAACGCCGGTGTTGATCGCCATCAGCGCGCCGCCGAGACCCGCGACGATTCCCGACACGCCGTACATCACCACAAGCCTCGGATAGGCCGAGGCTCCGATCATCAGCGCGCGCAGGCTGTCATCCTTGATGCCGCGGCACAACAGACCGAACGGAGACCGGACAAACCTGAGCAGCAGCACCATGACCACCGCAAGCGTCGCCAGCGAGAAAACGTACGACGTCCGGCTGTACATGTCGAAAGAGAACACGCCGAACACCGGCGCGGGCGTGATGCCCGACAGGCCGTCGCTGCCACCGGTCAACGATGACAGCTTGTTCGCCAGAGAACTGACGAGTTGGCCGATAGCGATGGACAGCACAAGCTGCGGCAATCCCTGGAAGCGCGTGATCAGCGCACCGGAGATCAGGCCCATAATGGAGCCGGTGAAC
>JAGVII010000634.1 GCA_020056155.1 Afipia sp. | reverse complement strand
GCGCTCGTCGACAAGATGTTCTACGCGGTGCAACTCGTGTTCCGCCGCACCCCGGCGTCTCTCGCCGTGACAACGCTTGTTGTATGCGCCTTCTGGGGGATGGCGACCGGGCTCGTCGGCGCCGTCGTGGTTTCAATGGGCGTCGTCGCTCTCCAGCCGATGCTGCGCGCGGGCTACGACGTGAAGCTCGCGGCCGGCGTGATCACCGCCGGCGGCACGCTCGGCATCCTGATCCCGCCGTCCATCATGATCATCGTCTATGCGGCCGTCGCAGGGCAGTCGGTCGTGAAGCTCTATGCGGCGGCAATGTTCCCCGGCCTTTTCCTCGCGCTTCTGTACGTCCTGTATGTGATCGGCCGTGCGGTCATCAATCCGGCCATCGCGCCGCCGCTACCGGAGGAGCAGACCCGCATCCCGGTGCCGGACTGGATGCGCCGGTTTCAGGAAACCTATTCCCCCAACATGGCATCCGGGCTGGTCCGGTCCCTACTGTCGCCGTCGAGGGCCGTCGCGATCGAGACAGAGAACGGGCCTCTCACCTACCGCCGGCTGCTCGCCAATGCCGGCGTGATGCTGGTTCCGTTCGCGCTGACAGCGGGCATCCTCAGCCTGCTCTGGTGGTATGTCGTCATCCACCCGCAACGCGGCGCCGAGGACGCGCTGCAGGGAATCGAGCAGCTCGGCGCGCCGGCTGCCGAGACGAACGGTCCCGCTGCCGATGCGGGCGTCGCGACCAGCTTCTACGTCACCTTCGCGATCATGGCTGTGATCGCAACGGCGATGATCGTGCGCTACTACCTGCGCATGAACGCGGAGCGGCTTCAGGTTGTGAAGCTGCTCAGTTCGTCAGTCATGCCGATGGCACTTTTGATCGTGCTCGTTCTCGGCGCGATCCTGTTGGGCATCACCACCGCGACGGAATCCGCGGCGATCGGCGCTGCCGGCGCGCTCCTGCTCGCGTTGCAGGCGCGAACGCTGAACTGGAAGCGCACCAAGGAGGCGGTGTTTCTCACCGCCAAGACCACATCGATGGTGTGCTGGCTGTTCGTCGGCTCGGCACTGTTCTCGGCGGTGTTCGCCCTTCTCGGCGGGCAGAGTCTGATCGAGCAGTGGGTGCTGTCGATGAACCTGACGCCCACGCAGTTCATGATCCTGTCGCAGGTGATCATTTTCATCCTCGGCTGGCCGCTGGAATGGACCGAGATCATCATCATCTTCGTGCCGATCTTCCTGCCGCTGCTGAAGCACTTCGGCATCGATCCTATCCTGTGGGGCGTGCTGGTGTTCGTGAACCTTCAGGCCGCGTTCCTGTCGCCGCCGGTCGCCATGTCCGCCTTCTACCTGCGAGGCGTCGCGCCGCCGCATGTCACGCTGAACAAGATTTTTGCCGGCATGATGCCTTACATGCTGATCGTCATCGTCTGCATGGTCCTGATGTACATCTGGCCCGGCATGGCGCTGTGGCTGCCGACCTATCTTTACGGGAGCTGACGTGAAAACGTGACCGGGCGGAGCCTTGCACCTCGGCCGATCCGCTGCAGGAATACTTGGTTACCCGCCGGTTCTGCCGTAAACTGCAGGCATGAGCGATTTCAACTCCCTATACTCGGTCCTGAAGCAGACGGCCGATCCCAAGGTGGCGGACGCGATCCAGACACTGGTCGAAACCGGCGCCGATCATGAACTGAACCGGATCAACCTGATCGAGTTCGCCGCCAGAACGGGTCTCGGCGAAGAGAAAGTGATCTCGGGGTTTCTCCACGCCTCGCGGCTCGGCATCTTCGATCTCACCTGGAACGTGCTGTGCCCCGGATGCAGCGGGGTGCTCGGCGCGCATGACACCCTGAAGCAGCTTCAGCCGGAGGATTATCACTGCGGCCTCTGTGCCGCCGGTTACCAGGCCTCCATCGACGATCAGGTCGAAGTCGCCTTCACCGTCAGCCCGCGGGTGCGCCGGATCGCGGCGCACGATCCGCATACGCTGCCGGTCTGGGACTACTGGCGGCAGATCTTCTGGAGTTCGGGCATCGACATCAACGAGGATTCATTCTCGCGTCTGGTGAATGAGGCGACGCTGGAAGCGGTCGAGCTGGCGACCGGTGAAAAAGTCGTGATGTCG
The DNA here is from genome assembly GCA_020056155.1 of Afipia sp. GTDB lineage: Bacteria > Pseudomonadota > Alphaproteobacteria > Rhizobiales > Xanthobacteraceae > Afipia. The sequence goes on along the minus strand of JAGVII010000634.1, from coordinate 2,351 downwards.
CTGCAATTGCCGGCGGAGTTCGTGATCGTGTTCGAGCCGGTCACGCATTCGGCACTCTTTATCGACGTCAAGGGCGAGCCCACGAAAGACAAGCAGAATGCGTCGCTGGTGTTCGACGGCGTGCATTCGCCAACCGATACGATTGAGATGCGTCCCGGGCCGCTGCGGCTGACGCTGGAGAATCAATCCAGGAATCGCGTGCTGCCGTCGGTCTGGATCGCGGGCGACGCGCTTCACGATCTGCTCGGCAAGCGCAAGCCGATCGTCACCGCGAAGCGGATACTGGCGAACCAGACGTTCCGCGATGTCTACAAGGCGGACAATCTCAATCTCGATCAGCGCCTCAAGATCACATCGCTGACGTTTCTGTTCACCGATCTCAAGGGCTCGACGGCGCTCTATGAGCGCGTCGGCGATCTCGCGGCGTTCGATCTGGTCCGCGCGCACTTCCGGGCGCTGCTGGAAATCATTGCGTCGGAAGCGGGCGCCGTTGTGAAGACCATCGGCGATGCGGTGATGGCGACGTTTGTCCGTCCCGAACAGGCGGTCGCTGCGGGCCTGCGGATGCGCGAGGCGATGGACGCCCTCAACGACCAGCGCGGGACAAAGGACCTGCTGGTCAAGATCGGAATCCATGAAGGCGCCTGTCTCGCGGTGATGCTGAACGACCGGCAGGATTACTTCGGCCAGACCGTGAACATCGCGGCGCGGGTGCAGGGGCAGGTCACGGAGCGGGCGATCAACGCCACCGGGCCGGTGGTCAAGTCGCCCGCGGTCATGGAATTGCTGGACAAGGCCGGGCTGAAGCTGGCGGAAAAAACCGTCGAATTGCGCGGAATTTCCGACCGGGTGGTGATTTACGAGATTCCATGACGGGATTGTGTCGGCGGGAAGTCCGTTGCACCCGCGACGGCTTCCGGGCGCACGGCAGGGTTGAGAGCCTCCGGAACCGGGCGCGAGATTGCCAGAGTTTCATTTTCGGGCCATAGAACCTGACGATCTTGTGCCTTAGACTTTGTTTCGGCATGACCCGGAGCCGTCCCGACCTCCCGGACATATGCCTTCGATCAGGTCCCGTTTTCGATAGCAGAGATTGATGCTCGATAGATTACGCCACTTCATCGCTGATGTTGTTTCCCCCGCAGGATCAGAGACGCGCACCTTCGCCGATGGCGACTACCGGCTGGCGGCCGCCGCACTTCTCATCCACGTGATCTCACTCGACGGCGAGCCGACCGAGGCCGAGAAGCGCAAGCTGCACGCGCTGCTTGAGTTTCGCTTCGATCTCGATCAGGGAACGGCCGCGAAGCTGATCGCGGATGCGACGCTGGTCGAGGGCGACGCGGTCGATCTCTATCGCTTCACCAGCGTGATCATGCGCTCGGTCAACGAGGAAGGCCGCCTTCGCATCATCGAGATGATGTGGGAGCTTGTCTTTGCGGACGGCCATGTCTCGGAATTCGAGGACAACGTTGTCTGGCGCGCTGCGGACCTGCTCGGTATTTCCTCCCGCGATCGCCTGAATCTCAAGCATCGTGTCGCCGATGGCCGGCTGACCCCGGACACCGCGACATAGCATCTGATTTTTCAAGGCGTTTCCGTTCGCTTCATTCTCGCTGAACCCAAGACAACCGAATGCATCCATGACCAAACGTGTCACGCTGATCACGGGCGCCTCATCGGGCATCGGCGCCGAACTGGCGCGCATTTTCGCGCTGAACGGCTTCAATACGGTGCTGGTCGCCCGCCGCGAGGATCGGCTCCAGCAGCTTGCCGACGAGATCGCCGCCGCGGGGCATCCGCGCCCGGCGATCCTTGCCTGCGACCTCAGCGCACCCGGCGCCTGCGACCAGATCGCGGCGTCGCTGAAGGCGATGGGCGTCGAAGTCGATACCGTCGTCAACAATGCGGGCTACGGCCTGTTCGGCGAAGCGGTCGAACTCGACCGCGCGCAGCAGCTGGCGATGGTCGATCTGAATGTCTGCGTGCTGACCGATCTCACGCTGCGCTTCGCCGACAGTCTGGTCCGCCATCGCGGCGGCATTCTCAACGTCGCCTCGATCGCCTCGTTCCTGCCCGGTCCGCGGATGGCGGTCTATTACGCCACCAAGGCCTACGTGCTGTCGTTCACCGAGGCGATGCGGGGCGAACTGGGACCGAAAGGCGTGCGGGTCACGGCGTTGTGCCCGGGCACCGTCCCGACGGAGTTTCAGGGCGTGGCCGGCTTCAAGCCCGGCCTCGATTCCGCGGTGCTGAACCTGTCCGCCGCCGCCGTGGCGCGGGCCGGTTATCGCGGGCTGATGTCCAACAAGCGGCTGGTGCTGCCCGGCGTGGGCGTGCGGATGATCCCG
>JAGVII010000772.1 GCA_020056155.1 Afipia sp. | reverse complement strand
TCGCCGGTGACGGTGTTGACGCCGGTCGACGGCGACGCCGCCAGAACGTCATGGCCGCGCTGGCGCAACTGGGTGACGACTCGCGATCCGATCAGCCCGGAACCCCCGATAACGACGATTTTCATAATGGCCTCCTGTTTGGCCGCGATGCGCGGCGGTTGATAACCGAAGTGCATGAAAGGCCTTGGGTTTCAGCGGATTTTCCGCCGTGGCCTTCAAGCTCTCTCTGCACCTTCGCCATCAAGACGAGACAGCGGGGGCGGGATGTGACATCGCCCGAAAGATTTTTTTGAAGAGGCGGAAAGGGATGTAGTTTGAACCGCTTCGGTCCCGATGGCCCGATTTGAGGCAAATACGTCATTTTGGCCGGCTTCTCCGCCGCTTAGTCTTGGTCCGGCCTTTGGACAATGGAGCGCGCCATGAAAGACCTGCTGACCAAGGTTATCGACGCCCATGGCGGCATCGACCGCTGGAATTCATTTCAGAAGGCCGAAGCGACGATTGTGTCCGGTGGTGAGCTCTGGGGCATGAAGGGTCTGGTGCAGGACGCCAATCCGCGCCGCATGACGGTCTCGCTGCATGAGGAATTCGCTTCGGTCACGCCGTTCGGAGCCGCCGACCAGCGCACCAGCTTTACGCCGGATCGCATCGCCATCGAAAAGCTCGACGGAACGGTTGTGGCCGAGCGCCGCGATCCGCGAGCGCTGTTCGACGGACACGAGATGCGCACGCCATGGGGGCCGCTGCATCGCGCCTACTTCAACGGCTATGCGCTGTGGACGTATCTGACCACGCCGTTTCATCTGGTGATGAAGGGTGTCGAGGTCTCGGAACGCGAGCCATGGCGCGAAGGCAGTGAGACGTGGCGCGTGATCCGTGCGCGCTTTCCGAAATCGATCGCCACCCACAGCGACATTCAGGACTTCTTCTTCGGCGAGGATTTTCTGCTGCGGCGGCACGACTACAACGTCGATGTCGCAGGCGGATTCGACGCGGCGCAGAACGTGTTCGATTACATCGAGGCCGACGGGATCAAGCTGCCGTCAAAGCGGCTGGCTTATACGCGCGGCTCCGATCATCGCGCCGCGCTCGATCCGCCGATGGTCTCCATCGACATCAGCGACGTGCACTTCAGCTGAGCGGTTGCTCGGGCAGGCGCGTAATCCATGTGCTTTTTCAATTCACATGGATTCCGCTAGTCCATCCTGCTCAGGCGCATCAGTTCGAAACCCTGGCGGTCGAGCAGCAGAAGTTTCCTTTGGATCTGGTCGATGCGCCACGTCCTGACTTTTTCCAGCGTGATGTGGAATTTGCTTTCCTGGTTCATCACGGCGGGCGGGCACGCCATGCGCGTGCTTGCCAGCGGCAGGAACTTGATCGCGCTGCCGTCGATCTTCGCCGAACCTGCATAGCGGTTGCAGCCGCCCATGCCGTTGACGAGGCCGTCGTCGCGGATTTCCAGCGTGGTTTGCAGCCGGTCGATCACGCCGCCGCCGTCGATATCCTCCGCCAGCCATTTGCCGGTCGGCGCTGAAGAATCCGCCGCCGCGCCGAACGCCAGCAGACAAATCAACACGATCGATGCGGCAAATCTGACGGGCATGATGTCGGCTTTGAAATGAAAAGGCGGGGACACGCATCCCCGTGGACACGTATCCGCCGGGGACAGCTATCAGCAACGCGTGGCCGCCGATGCCGCCATTTTAAAGGCTCTAACGTTAAAACCGGGATTTCCCGGAATCCCGGTTTCTATTGTGGGCAGATGGTGGTAGGAAGCCGAAGGCAAAATCGTTCTGCCCACAAAATTTGGCCCACGCGAACCCTGCCCACCGGTCTGATGAAAAACGACCAGCTCCTTGCTCAGATTTCCGAATACTGCCGTCAGGCGGGAATGGCGGAATCGACGTTCGGCCGCCGCGCGGTGAACGACGGCAAGCTGGTGCACCGGCTGCGCGAGGGCAAGCGCATTACTGTCGATACGCTCGAGCGAATTCAGGCCTTTCTCGGCGACGGTGTGCCGGTTGTCACCGTGCCGGAACCTCCGATCGAGAGACGCGATCCCACCGGCAACTTCCGCTTTTTCGAGAACCGGCAGAAATATCTACTGTTCGTGCACACCTGCTCGGAAAAGCGGGTGAT
>JAGVII010000346.1 GCA_020056155.1 Afipia sp. | reverse complement strand
GCGAGCCGTTGCGGTTCACATGGGTGAACGGCGCCATCACCCACGATGCGTTCGGCCCGGTCACCCGCCGCTCCGGCGGCACCAGCGCAATCTCGCCTGCCTCATCGCGCAGGCGCGGATTGGTCGCCTGTTCAAGGCCGGTCAGCACGTCCCACACGGCGGGATCATCCGAGACACGCTCGAACAGCGCGATCGGCGGATAGCGCGACGCGATGATGCGCCACGCCTCGCGCCAGCGCACCCGCGTGGTGGCGAAACCCGAGCCGGTCACGACCACGGCGCGCGGGCGGCATCGACATAGGCGCGCACCGCCGCGAGATCGGTGACGTCGCCGGCGGTCATCCTTGCGAGAGGGGTCTGGCCTGCGAAAGCGCGGTTCGGGCGCAGCACCCAGCCGTCGGCGAGTGCTGCGTCGGAGTAGACGATCTGCAACGCCTTCCAGATGCCCGCGACATAGCCGATCCGGCGCAGCGTATCGTCCGGCAGCCGCGCCGCCTTGCCGCTCTTCCATTGAAAGAACGTGCGCTCCGCGGGATTGCCGAGGATGCGCCGCGCGTCGCCGTTGCCGACGCCCCACCGCGCCATGATGCGGAAGAAACCTTCCAGCGCGAGGCCATGGCGAGCGGCAGGAATAAGTTCCGGTGCTGTCTGCGATTTTGCAGGCATTAGCCTATCCTCTGCAATATTGCATAAGATAGGAATCTTGGCGGCAGGCGTCAATGCTTCATCCGGCCGCTGTCACGCAGGTGGAATTACAATTCTGGAGCATGCCCGAACCCTAACCCGGCAGCGTCACGCTGTCAAGGACTATTTTCCCATGCCGAGTTCCCATCGACGCCGATGGGATCGCCCTGCGCCGCGCAGATGCCTGCGGCGGATCGCTGCCGGATCTGCGCATCGCAGTAGCTGTTGCAGATCGGCCCGTTGAGCCGGGTGCATTTCGCCATGCAGGCCTGATAGGTGCAGGTGATGCCCCCAGGTCCTGCGGCCGCCGTCGCCGGCAACGACATTGCACTCGCGATCAGATGAACGATCAGCCAGGCGGCATTCAGCATCGCAGCCTCTCCATTCCGGAGAGTGCAGCACGACCCGGCGTCCCGCGCAACGCGGACCGCCTGCTCGACGGTCCGGCGACAGCGCCGCGACTACTTGCAGGCGCCGCTCGCCTTGCGCTCGCGGATGGCCTTGTCGCAGTAGCCTGAGCATCCACCCTGCCGGCCGCCGCCGCCCGTCTTCTGGCAGGCAGCGAGGCACGTCTCGTAAGTGCACGTATACCCTCTGGATTTCTGAGCATTGGCGGGACTTGCACCCAGAATGAATGCCGCCAGAAAACAGCCCGAAGCGATGCGCAGCATGAGCGCCTCCCTTGCAAATTCCCTGAAATGTCTGGAACTGTTTTGCCGGAGTTCAGCAGCATTTCATGTCACCCACAACTGCCCGTCTGGCTAGCTGGACAATCGCGAACGGGGTACCTCCGGCCGCAGACGTCCGCGACAACTCCGGCGGGGAAACCCGCCGCCCGCATTCCGCCTTATGCGCCGGAGTCCGTCACCGTTTCGCCTTTTCGCGCGAAACCGCTGTCCGGGATCGCGCCCTACTCCGCCATCTCCGCGGCGGCGGCCTGCGGCGGCCCGGCGAGCGGGCGTTCTTCCATCAGCATCACCAGCGTCGCTGCGGTCGCAAGCAACGCGGCGGCGGCGCCGAACACGTAACGGAACGCGGTGACCATATCGCCGGCGGCGATCGCATGCGCCGAACCAATCTGATGCTCGGCGCCGATGGTGAGGTTGCCGCCGAGCACCATCAGCAGGATCGCCGTGAAGATCGCGACGGTGAACGACGCCAGCAACGAGCGGAAGAAATTCATCGCCCCCGTCGCCGTGCCGACCTGCGCGCGCGGCACGGCATTCTGGATCGAGACCACGCTGACCGGAAACACGGTGCCGAGACCGACCGCCATCAGCGACAGCGCCGCGAGCAGTTGCCACAGCGGCAGCGGCGTCGCCAGCGCCAGCGCAAACGCCGCGCAGGCCGCGAGGCTCACGCCGCCGATCGCCGCGCGCTTGTAGTGTTTGGTGTACATCATCGCGCGGCCCGCGGCCCATGCGCCAAGCACCGACACCGCGACCAGCGGAATCAGCGCGAGCCCCGCCTCGCTCGCGGTGAGGCCGTACACGACTTCATAGTACAGCGGCATGTGCACGGTGAGACCGATCATGGTGCCGATGGCGCAGCCGCCCGCGGCCATCGCGAACGGCACCACCCTTCCCGACAGCAACGGGATCGGCAGAAAAGGCTCCTGCGCGCGGCGCGCGTGCCAGACGAATGCCGCGCCGAGCAATACGGCGGAGCCGATCATCGCAAGGATCGCGGGCGATGCCCATGCGAAGCGGTTGCCGCCCCATGTCAGCACCAGCATCACGATCACGGCGGATGCCATCAGCAGGATGCCGCCGAGCCAGTCGACCTTGCGCCTGCGATGGAACACCGGAATCTTTTTCATCCGCGGCAGCAGCAGCCCGAGCGACAGCGCGCCGAGCGGCAGATTGATCCAGAAGATCACCGACCAGTGCAGATGCTCCGCGAACAACCCGCCGAGCACGGGCCCGCCGATGCCCGCCGCAACCCACACCGATGAGAAATACGCCTGGTACTGGCCGCGTTCGCGCGGCGACACCACGTCGGAGATCACGATCTGCACCAGCGGCAGGATGCCGCCGCCGCCGATGCCCTGAAGCGCGCGCGCCAGAATCAGCGTCAGAATGTTCGGCGCGATCGCGCACAGCACCGAGCCGATCAGGAACAGCGACATCGAGACGATGATCATTGCGCGGCGGCCGTAGATGTCGCTCAGCGTGCCGTAGACCGGCGCAACCGCCGTCGCCGACAGCAGATACGCCGTGATGACCCAGGACAGATTGCTGACGTCCTGAAACTGGCGGCCGATGGTCGGCAATGCGGTTGCGACGATGGTCTGGTCGAGTGCGGTCAGGAACATCGTGAGCATCAGGCTCAACAGGATGGTCCGCACTTCGCTCTTCGACAGCGGCGGCGCCGGCACGATGGGCGGCGCCTCGGAAAGATCGATCACTTCGGTGGCGATGCTGGAAACGTCGTCCGGATGATCCAGCGCCTGCGCTTCGTCCGCGTCGCCGCGCTGTCGATGTGTCTCGGTCATGAGCCTGAAAAAATGGTCCGGGAAGGACGCCAGGGAGAATGGTCCAGCCTCGACCGGCCTGACCCTGAAATACACGGGATGACGCTAGGTCTATCCGCTTTCGCGCGGCTTCATAAGCGGCGCGGGCGCATGGGTGCACCGCGCGGATGGACCATCAGTTGCGCATAGTTCCGGGCCTGTAGGCCAGGAACAGCACGAGCTATTTGGAGGGCGGACGCTGCTTCAGCCGCGCGCGTTTCGGAATCACGCCGGGCCATTGCACGATGTGGTCCTCGAGGTCTGCCTCCTCGACCTCGTCCTCGGTTCCCCACACCCGCCCCTGCACCGAGACGCCGGCCTCGTGGACGGTGTTCGGATCGCCGGAAATCAGCGGGTGCCACCAGTACAGATCGCGACCCTCAGCCACGAGCTTGTAGCCGCAACTCGGCGGCAGCCAGTTCAACGTCCGGACGTTCTCCGGCGTCAGCCGCACGCAATCGGATACTTTGGCCGACCGGTTGGGATAGTCCTTGCAGGCGCACAGCCCCGCATCGAGCAGCGTGCACGAGATGTGGGTGAAGTAGATCTTGCCGGTGTCCTCGTCCTCCAGCTTTTCCAGGCAGCAGCGCGCGCAGCCGTCGCACAGGCTTTCCCATTCGCTGTCGGACATCTCCTCCAACGTCTTGGTTTTCCAGAAAGATTCGCTCTGGGTCGAAGGCGGCCGAGGCCGGACTGTCATGGCTTTGAACCTGTCGGGATCGCGGGACGTACATACGTTATATGAAGGCTTTATGAGACTTGGCGCAGGCGGTGCAAGCGGCAACATGGAAGCCCGCGCTTCAGGCGTGGGCAGCGTTCACCCTCATCATCGAAAAACCAACGCGGCCATTGGTTTATGGTTCATGGTCGGCTAGAAGGTTGCGGATTCCCGGCAGCGAAATCGGCTCCCCGATCGCCTTGGGGATGCCGCAAATTGAACAGCATCGTCTAACCAGCGCTTTTCATCCGGCGACTCGTGATCCGTACGGGACACCTGGCCGCCGCGTCATTTGGATTAAGGGTTCCGGTGCGCCAGATCGTACCCAGCGAGTGGAAAAAGCGGTTCCGGCATTTTCTGCTGGACCTCGACGCGCGCATCGATTCCACGCTGTTCTCGTCGGGCGCGGGATTGCGCGAACTCTGGGAGCGCTATTCGACCTTCATGGACCGCTTCTATGTCGGCCGCTGGAAGCGCTGGGTCTTCATCGAACCCATTTCGGAAGGCGCAACCATCGGCTTGGCCGGCATGGTGCTGATGCTCGCGCTGGCAGTCCCCGCCTTCCGCGAAACCGCCGACGACGACTGGCTGAAGAAATCCGATCTCGCGGTATCGTTCCTGGACCGCTACGGCAACCCGATCGGAAACCGCGGCATCAAGCATAACGACTCGATCCCGCTCGAGGAGTTTCCCGATAATCTGATCAAGGCGACGCTCGCCACCGAGGACCGCCGCTTCTACGATCACTTCGGCATCGACATTGCAGGCACGACGCGCGCGCTGCTGACCAACGCGCAGGCCGGTGGCGTGCGGCAAGGCGGCTCGTCGATCACCCAGCAGCTCGCCAAGAACCTGTTCCTCAACAACGAGCGCACCATCGAGCGCAAGGTGAAGGAAGCATTCCTCGCCATCTGGCTGGAAACGCGCCTGAGCAAGAACGATATCCTGAAGCTCTATCTTGACCGCGCCTACATGGGCGGCGGCACCTTCGGCGTCGACGGCGCGGCGCATTTCTATTTCAACAAGTCCGCGCGCGACGTGAACCTCGCGGAAGCCGCGATGCTCGCCGGACTGTTCAAGGCCCCGACCAAATACGCGCCGCACATCAACCTGCCCGCCGCCCGCGCCCGCGCCAACGTCGTGCTCGACAACATGGTGGACGCCGGCTTCCTGACCGAGGGCCAGGTGTTCGGCGCCCGCCGCAACCCCGCCAACGCTGTCGACCGGCGCGACGAGAATTCGCCGAACTACTATCTCGATTATGCCTTCGACGAGATGCGCAAGCTCGTCATGACGTTCCCGAAATCCTACACCGAGCGCGTGTTCATCGTTCGCACCGCGATCGACATGAACGTGCAGCACGCCGCGGAAGCGGCCGTCGAAAACCAGTTGCGCCAGTTCGGCCGTGACTATCACGCAACGCAGGCCGCGCTTGCTTTGGCCGATCTGGACGGCGGCGTGCGCGCGATGGTCGGCGGCCGCGATTACGGCGCCAGCCAGTTCAACCGCGCCGTCGATGCCATGCGCCAGCCGGGTTCGTCGTTCAAACCCTATGTCTACGCCACCGCGCTGATGAACGGATACACGCCGAAATCCATCGTCGTCGATGGACCCGTCTGTCTCGGCAACTGGTGTCCGCAAAACTACGGACGCTCCTATTCGGGCTCAATGACGCTGACGACAGCAATAACCAGATCCGTCAACGTCATTCCGGTGAAGCTTTCAATCGCCATCGGCAACAATCCGCGCAACCAGTGGGACGCCGCGAAGAAAGGCCGCGCCAAGATCGTCGAGACCGCGCGCAAGATGGGCATTACCGCTCCCCTGATCGATACGCCGTCGCTGCCGATCGGCTCCACCGAAGTCAGCCTCGTCGAACATGCCGTCGCCTACGCCGCCTTCCCGAACAAGGGACGCGCGGTAAAGCCGCACGCTGTTCTCGAAGTCCGCACCGGCACCGGCGATCTGGTCTGGCGCTGGGATCGCGACGGCAAGAAACCGACACAGGCGATCCCCGCCTCGGTCGCCGCGGACATGTCGGAAATGATGAGCCACGTGGTCGACGAAGGCACCGCGCGGCGCGCCCGGCTTGACGGTATCCCCGCCGCCGGCAAGACCGGCACGACGAACGCGTTCAGGGACGCATGGTTTGTCGGCTTCACCGGCAACTTCACGATGGCCGTCTGGTACGGCAACGACGATTATTCGCCGACCAACCGGATGACCGGCGGCTCGCTTCCCGCGCAGACATGGCACGACGTCATGGTTGCCGCCCATCAGGGCGTCGAGATCCGGGACATCCCCGGCGTCGGCCCCGGCAAGAGGCTGCATCCGGATGCCGTTGCGGCTGCCAATGCTAACGCCAAGGTCCCCGAAGTGAACCCCGGTCCGCCGCCGATCCTGACCCGGCGCGGCGCGAACATCCTGGTGCGCGTCGAAAAGCTGTTTGACGACGCAGCGAAGGCCGTGAGCGTACCCGGCAAGACCTCGTCGAACGACGCGGCCAAGCCGGCATCCCCTTCCAGCGTGGCCTTCCCCGACAGTTTCGCCTCGGCAACGTCCGATCCGGCGGCGCCCGCGCCACCTCGCAAGAACTAACCGCGTCATGATAACGCTTTCACCGTGCGGCTGATCCTCATCGCCCTCGTCACGCTGACCATCGCAACCATCGTCGGCCTCGGCACGACATGGATGACGGCGACGCGCGGCGTCAACGTCGGCACCATCAAGATCGGCCCATGGACGGCGCGTCCAAGAATCGGCACGAGCGACATCGATCCCTACTCCCGCGCCTCGGTCGCGCGCAGCGGCGAACTTCCGGTCGGCACCGGCGACGGCGTCATGTTCACGGCGACGACCGACGATACCGGCCGCCAGCTCGACGGGCGATGCGACGTCGCGGTGAAAGGGGTTACACCCGCCGCGCGATTCTGGACCCTGACGTTTTACGACCGCAAAGGACACCTCGTCGCCAATTCGCTGCAGCGTTACGGTTTCACCAGTCAGGAAATCGTCCGTGGATCGGACGGAGGCTTCGAGGTTCGGATCACTTCTCGGGCGCGTGCCGGAAACTGGCTGCCGACCGGCGGCATCGACCGTTACATGCTGGCGCTGCGGCTTTACGATACGCCGGTCGGCGTCGGAACGCGCACGCAGAAAGATGCGCCGATGCCCTCCATCGTCACGGTGGGCTGCCAATGATCCGCTGGCTATTCGCAATCATCGGCGGCGCATTGCTCGGCGGGGTCGTGCACCTCGTCAGCGTGCTGGTGCTTCCCCGCGTCGCTACCCTTGATGCCTATTCGCGCCTTGCGCCGATCACCAAACTCAATGCCGTCACCGCGTTGCCCGCGGCAGAGCCCGGCCAGGCGCCGATGCCGTTCATGGACCCCGCATTCGCAAGCGCGGTCTGCCGCTACGACCTCTCGAACGGTCCGATCAAGCTCACCGTCCCGGTGAGTCAGTCCTACACATCGGTGTCGTTCTACACACGCAACGACGTCGCCTACTACGCGATCAATGACCGCTCGGCCGGGCGGCGCGTGATCGAACTCGACCTGATGACGGCCGAACAGCACGCCGAACTGCCGGAAGACGAGGAAGTCACCGCCGCCGACCGGCTGATTATCGACTCGCCGACCGCGACCGGCCTGATCCTGCTCAAGGCGCTGGCCGCAGAACCCGGCCTGATGCCGCAGGCGCAGGCGTCGCTGGCCGCCGCGAACTGCCGCGTACAGCAAACCGATACGTCGCAAGCCAAGCGGTAACTCAGCTAGCCGATAAACGCGACAACGCCGCCCGCGATCACAACTGCGGGCGGCGTTCTCGGAATCACTTCACTCCATTCACATGCGGCCAGATCTCCAGCGCGCCGCGGTAGATCATCTCACCGGCCACGTAGAGAATAACCGCGAGGCCGACATAGGCGATCCAGCGGTGCTTCTGCAGCAGTTTCGCAATGAACGACGCGGCGATGCCCATCATCGCAATCGACAACGCAAGACCGAACACCAGCACCCATGGATGTTCGCGGGCGGCGCCTGCGACGGCGAGCACGTTGTCCAGCGACATCGAAACGTCGGCGACGATGATCTGCCAGGTGGCCTGAGCCAGCGTTTTGGTCGGAACGCCTTCGACCGCGACTCCATCCTCCGTCACGGCATTCTCTTCGTGCCCGGCGCCAGAGCGCAATTCGCGCCACATCTTCCAGCAGACCCACAGCAGCAGGATGCCGCCCGCAAGCAGCAGGCCGACAATGGCGAGGAGTTGTGTCGTAAGACCCGCGAACACGATGCGAAGCACCGTGGCGGCGATGATTCCGATCAGGATAGCTTTGTTGCGCTGTTCTTTTGGCAGGCCAGCAGCGGCGAGACCGATGACGATGGCATTGTCGCCGGCAAGAACAAGATCGATGAGGATGACCTGAAAAAGTGCGGTCAGTACTTCTGGGGTAAGGAATTCAAACATAAGCCGGGCTTCCCTTTTTTGTTGAGGAAGAGCGGCCTCCTGTCACAGGCGATTGCGGGTCTTCGCTGCCTGTCACCCACCAACTCGCTCAAGTCAGTGCATCACGGGCGGACGTTGCCGCATATCCAAGGGGCCACTCCAAGTGAATTCCAGTCCGACATCGCAGCCTCACGGCTGCCAGAGGGGCCCGGCCTGGTCGTCCAAGTTCTGCATCTTATCCAGGTTCTACATGTCTCCTATTGTTCATAAGTCCGGCGTTCGAACAGATGCTCGAACAATTGCACGACTTGTTCCGGTTCGCCCATCACTGACGCGGCGCAACCGGTAATAACGAGGCCACCGGCGATATCCCAGAGATTCAGATTCTCCGTATTCCGCCTCGCCTTGGTCGAGAACGCCATGGCCACGGCCAGCGCCGCTGTTCCGAAAAACGGCACGCTCAACGCAGGCAACACGAGACGCTGTTCAAGCGCATAGACGATGAAAAACGCAGGTACTGCAACGGTGAAACTCAGCGCGATCAACGATCCAAAGTTCCGGCCGAAGAGAAACACCTTGGCAAGTGGGGAATCTGTCATTCCATCCCCATTCCTCATCTCGCGGCAAATCGGTGGGCGTATTGTCTCAGGAACAAACAACCGATTGCGGGCGGACTCAACGCGACCTTCTGCCGCAGTTACCGGCACGCAAAGGCAAAAAGAAAAGCAAATTCAACCACCTACGCGGAGCGCGCGGCCGACGACGGGCGTGGCCTTAATCCACGTCTCGGATGCACGCTTGGATAACTGCACGATCAGGCGATCGGCGTCCGCAGCCATCGCATCCGGCGCATGGATCACCAGCCGATCCAGCGCCCACCGGTAGGACGCCACGCGCTGCTGCAGGCATTGCTGCACCCACTGCACCACCAGCACGTTCTCACGCATGCGCGCCTGCGCGTCGGCGTATTCGCGCGGCGACAGTTCCGAGACGATGCCGAGCGCCTTGTTGCGCTTGATGTCGAGATCGTTGACGCGCAGGGCGACAGGAATGAACTGATCGAGCATGACGCCGTCGTTGCGCACGTCTTCCATCAATCCGCCATAGGCCGCGGCCTGCGACCGGTGCGGTTCATCGATCATGCGCCGTCCATAAAGCGTCCGGTCGAAAACGACGTTCTGCCGCCAGGGCGCCGGAATCGTTTTGTATTCGCCGAACACCGCTTTCCACGCCGGGCGCGAGTGCGGCGGCTCGATGAAGTAGTAGGCAAGATCGCGCAGCGACCGTTCGAGATCGGTCAACTGGAATTGCGACGGCTGACCGCCCAGCGCCGCGGTAGCCTCGGCGCCGACCCACTTGTGCATGTCCTCATGGTAAAACGTCGAGCGGGTGCGGCCGAAGTCGTCGCTCGCGCATGCGAGGCTCGCAACGAACGGCAAAAGATAGAGCGGATTACACATCGCGGCCCGGTGTTTCGGCGTTGCCGATCCGGCGAGGCTCTCGCCGGCAGAGACTCTGAACGCTGCTCAGGAACGTGCCCGGCGCTTGCGGCGGCGGCCTTGAGCCGTTCCCTCCTCCGGTCCGATTCCGTCGCTGGCTTCGTCAGCGTAACGCTCGATCCGGATGGCGGGGAGAATCAGGATGGTTGCCGTTCCCTCGCGCGGGGCCATGTTCACATCCGGCCCGGCGCGGCGCGCCGCTGCGGTGACCGGAAATTCAACAATGGTGCCCATATCGATCTCTCCTGGCCGCCCTGCTTTTCCCCAAGGACTGGCGGCGCACGGTCATTAAGAGTGAGCATGGTTAATGGCTTGTTAACAGCCGCCGGATAACGTCAGGCCGAGACTTAACCTCGCGTATCCGGCATGACGACACTCCCGATGTTTCACGGCTTCGATGGCCTGATGACTCTGTCCCGGCGCGAGGGCGTCGATATTCGCCCGACGCTGCTGCGCGTGCTGACGGACCTCTACGTCCAGACCGCCGATCATACCCGCGACGAGGAGCGGCAGTTCGCCGAACTGGCTTCGCGCCTGATCGATGAGGTGGACGACGCCACGCGTGCGGCCGTGCGGGCGCGGCTTGCGATCTACCCGAACACCCCGCGTGAAATCGCCTGGAAACTGCAGCTGAAATATACGACGGGCAAGCCGCAACCCGTGTCGGCGAACGACGAGCATGTTCTCGACGATACAGTGATCGATCCGGCGGATCTGGAGATCGTATCGGAGCCCGAGGTGCCGGTCGCTCCGGCGATGATGCCCGCGCCGACCATGTCGATGCAGCCGGACGATGCGGCGCAGCTGATCGCGATGTTTCTCGCCGCTGACAGCAGCCATCGTGCCCAGATGCTGCACGGCCTGACCGCCACGCCGCTGAAACCCTCGACGCCGGTCGATCCGCGCCGCGCTGCACGAGCGGTTGCGGCTCTGGAGCAGGCAGCGATGGCAGCCGATGCCTCGGGCTTTACCGCCGAACTGGCGGATGCCCTGATCCTCACCACCACGGTTGCGGCCCAGATCGTCAACGAACCGGGCGGCGAACCGCTGGCCTGCGCGCTCAAGGCGCTCGGCATGCCGGGCGAATCCTATCAGCGTGTATTGTTGTTTCTGAATCCGTCGCTCGGTGCATCGGTCAGGGGTGTCTACCGGCTGGCGCGGCTTTACGAGGTGATCGAACTGCGAAGCGCGCTGATCATGCTCGCGGCATGGCGAGGCTCCGCGCTGGCCGCCACGCGGGCGAAATATCGCCCCGCGCTCTACGACGACGAACGCCAGCGCGCCCGTTCGACGCCGGCGCAATCGCGTCCCGCCGCCCAGCCGGGCTCGCACGTCCCCACGCGCGAGACATCGCGCGGGTAGTCGTCAGTTTTTCGCCAGATCGAGGAAGTGCCGGCCTTCCCTGTCCTCGATCTCGACAATCCAGACATCCGGATCGAAACCGATTTCCCTGGCGAGGCGCGCTTCGACTGCCGCCTCCTCCACCGCCTGCGGCGGCGACTGGACGAAGGCGCGTTCCATGGGATGGCTATCGTCGTAGACGGTTTGCGGCGCCGGAACGAACAGCAGCGCGGTCCCGTCCATGAGCGCCACCTTCACAAAGACCGCGCCTGCCTCCTCCGCGCCGCGACGCCGGACCGCGCCGAACATGCCGGCGCTCTGGCATCGCCGCAGGTAACCCGCGACCCAGATGGATGATTTCAGGCGAGACATGAGGCGGAACCGATCAGGCGGATGGAAGACAGGGAGTTGCTACCATAGCCGGAGCCGGCGATGTTAGCCGCCTGTCCATCCATTGAAGGGAGATGCCGCTTAGTCGATCGGACGGCCGGTCAGAACCGTCAGGTCCCGGATCAGGCGATCGGACAACTGGCCCGTGACCGGCAGCTTGCGATCCCGCTCGAACTTCTGGATCGCCGCCTGCGTGTCCGTTCCAATCACGCCGGTCGGCTTGAGCTGACCATAGCCATATTCAGTCAGCGCACGCTGAACCGCGGTAATGCGCCGGGTCGAAACGATCAGATCGCCGACAGGATCGCTCTTCGCTGCATGAATTGGCGCGGGAGGCCGTGGCGCGGCAGCGGTTGCCGGTTTCGCAGGTGCCATTGCCGCCGATTCCAGCGGCTTGTCGATAATGCGTGCCTCGGCTTCAGGTGGACGGACCCGCGGCAACGGCGGGGGCGACGGTGCAACCACCGGCAGCGACGATACCGCGGCGGTGCTGAACATCGGCGATGGATGACGGCCGGCCTGCAGGAACATCGCATTGCTGACAATGGCGATCACAGCCGCGGCTGCCGCGGTTGCCGCCAGTGTATCCTTCGGGCTGTGCAGCAGGACGCGCATGATCAGGCCGCGTTCCGGCTCCGGCTCGACCGCAACTGCGGCGGCGCGACGGCGGCGGCGGCGGGGTTTCTCGTCGTCTTCTGCGATCTGTCTAGGCACGTTTCTTCACCTGATAATCCTGGGGGTCCGCGCGCGGCGGCGCGAGGGTGGCGATATTGCTGGGCTTTTCGGCCGGCGGTGTAAACACCATCGGCAAGGCAACGGTCACGGTCGTGCCGACGTCGATCTCGCTCTGGACCGTCATCTCGCCGCCATGCATCGCGACCAGGCTTTTGACGATGGAGAGCCCGAGACCGGTCCCTTCGTGACGGCGCTGATAGGTCTTTCCGGCCTGGAAGAACGGATCGCCGATCCGCTTCAGGTCCTCGGCGCCGATACCGACGCCGCTGTCGACCACGCGAACCAGCAGGCGCGAGCCTTCCACGTTCGCGGAAACCGTGACGGTGCCGCCCCGCTCCGAGAACTTGATCGCGTTGGACAGCAAATTCAGCATCATCTGCTTGAAGGCGCGCGGATCGCCGGTGATCTGCGGCAGGTCAACCGGCGCGCGCGTGACGATCTCGATGCCGTTTTCGCGCGCTTTCAGAACCATCAGGTTGCAGCATCCGATCAGGGACTCGCGCGGGGCAAACAGTTCGGGAACGATCTCGAAGTTGCCGCTTTCCATCTTCGACATGTCGAGAATGCCGTTGACCACGGAGAGCAGATGCAAGCCGGATTCGTTGATCAGCTGCGCGTATTCCTGCCGGCGCGCCGCATCGATCATCATTTCCTTCTCGCGAACGATCATTTCCGAGAACCCGATAATGGCGTTCAGCGGCGTCCGCAGTTCATGACTCATCGTGGCAAGAAAGCGCGACTTGGATGCGCCCGCGCGCTCTGCTTCCATATGCGCCATCTCGAGCGCCTGCTCCTGAAGCTTGCGCTCGGTGACGTCGCGCATCACGGCCACCACGTCGACATCGGGACCCGCGAGCGTCCGCGACGTCGCGTCGATCGGCCGGCACCGCATTTCGATCCAGACGAAATCGGCGGCCAG
>JAGVII010000199.1 GCA_020056155.1 Afipia sp. | reverse complement strand
TCTTCCGATCTCTTACCGCGCTCGGCCATGTAGAGTTCATCGGTGGCGGGATTGTAGATCACGCCGGCGATAATCGTGCCTTCGCGCTGCAAGGCGATCGAGATCGCGAACTGCGGAATGCCGTGCAGGAAGTTCGTCGTGCCGTCGAGCGGGTCGACGATCCAGGTGTTGGATTTGTCGGTGCCTTCGCGCGTGCCGCCTTCCTCGCCGAGAAATCCGTAACCCGGCCGCGCCTTGGTCAGATCCTCATAGAGCATCTGTTCCGCGCGCTTGTCGGCGAGCGACACGAAATTCGCCGGTCCCTTCAGCGAGACCTGAAGATTCTCGATCTCGCCAAGATCGCGGCTGAGGCTGCGGCCCGCGCGGCGCGCGGCCTTGACCATGACGTTGATGAGAGCTGAATGGATCATGCGTCCGGCTTGATAAGGATCCGTGTGAGGCCGGATCAGGATGAAGGATGGGGGCTTTTGACGCCGGATGCTTGGCGTCAAAGCGCAGGCGCGTCAAGGGCGTTCAGGGCTTTTTGGCGAGAAGCGGACGGCGGTTTGCGCGAAGAAAAAAGCATCAAATGAGAGCTTCGGTTGGAATTCTGCCGGACTGACGCGTATCCCGGCTTATTTCGTGCCGAACCACTTTTTGGCGAGGTCTTCAGCTTTGGCTTTCTCCAGCGGCGGCAACCGGGCGAACTGCGCATCGAGGTCGGGATCGCCGTTGCCGGCGGTCTTCGCGATCAGGTGCCATTTGAAGCCTTTAACCTTGTCCACCGGAACGCCGAGGCCGTCGATCAGAATACGCGCCAGGCGGTTCTGCGCGATCGGGCTGTTCTGGCGCGCCGCCCTGTCCAGCAGCGCAATCGCAGTGGGCACATCCTTGGGCGTGCCCGTGCCGTTGTAGAGCGCGATGGCGTATTCCACCTCGGCGTCCAGATTGTCGGCTAGCGCCGCGGCACCCATCAGCTTCGCCGCCTCGACAAGATTCTTCTCCACGCCGCGGCCCTCCTTGTAGAGCGTCGCGAGCGCGTATTGCGCCTCGGGATTGCCGGCATTCGCAGCCTGACGGAACAGTTCGGCGGCGCGCTTGACGTCCTGCGGAAAAATCTGGCCCTCCAGATAGAGCAGGCCGAGGTTGTAGGCGGCGGCGGCTTTCCCGAGCTTGGCGGACGACGCCAGCAGCCGGGCGCCTTCCTCGCGGTTCTTGGGACCGCCGCGTCCGGCGATCCGCATCATGCCGAGCGCGAACATCGCTTCGCGGTCGCCGCGATCGGCGGCCTGCTTGTACCATTCCGCGGCCTTGGCGTCGTCGCGCTTGATGCCAAGGGCGTTGGAATAGAGTTCGCCCAGCAGCGTCATCGATTTCGGATCGCCCATCTCCTGCGCGCGCTTCAGCGCGATGTTGTAGGCGGTGCGATAGAGGCCCTGCTGATAGGCGCCGTAGGCGAGATCGGCGTTCGGATTGTCGGGAACGGCGGGCGCAGGCGGTGCCGCCGCTTTCGCAGGCTCGCTCTTTTGCTTCGGCGCACTCGCTTTCGGCGCGGCGGCTTTTGGCGCGGCGGTCTTCGGTGGGGCGCTTTTGGCGGCCGGAGGTTTCTCGGCGGGTTTGATCGGCTCCGGAAACGGATTGGGCTGGGCGCCCTGCGCGACGGCGCTCGCCGAAAACGCGACAACACCGGCGACGATCGATGCAAGAAATCTTGCATGAGCGGCTTTGAGCGGCGTGGCCCGGCGAAGCGCGGTCATCGTGGTCTTATCCTCCCGAAACTGCGGCTTGCGCGATCGATGTCTCAAAGCCGCGTGCGATGGCCTGGCTTGCCTCGGTCAGCGCGACTTTCGCGCCACGCGTATCCTGCCAGATGAAATCGCCGACCAGCACGAAGTCCGCGCCCGCCGCGGCGAACAGGCCGGCTTCAGCCATCGTCGTGGCGTAGCCAACGCACGGCGGCTCGAACAGTTCGGCCCACCAGTCGAGCCGTTCGCAGATCGCGTCCGCCGACGGCCGTTCGCCATGGGCATCCGGTTCGCCGAACAGCACATAGTCCGCGCCGGCTTCACCGGCCACCATGGCGTCGTGCCGCGTCATCAAACCGCCGACGCCGAGAATGCGGTCCGGTTTCAGGGTCGGCATTGCCTCCTGCATCGCGTCGATACCGATGAGATTGGCGCCGTCCGCGCCGCCGCGCGCGACCAGTTCGAAATGTCCGTCGAGCAGCACCGCCGCACCGGCGTTCTGGATCACGGGCGCCAGCGCCTTGACGCGCTGGATCATGCCGCGCTCATCGGCCGGCGCCAGCCGCAGCAGAACCGCCGCGACATCCGCGGCAGCCAGCAGCGCGGGCAGGTCGGATGCAAGCCGCGCAG
>JAGVII010000420.1 GCA_020056155.1 Afipia sp. | reverse complement strand
CCCAACGAAAGTCTGTCGACGAAGCTACGGTGTTCGTCGGTTTCGACAATTAGGCGCGCGCGTTCTTTTACAAGAATCGTGTTGCCTTGTTCATTCCGTCAGAAATTCCGATGACTGGCATGGGTGGCAACGGCTGCCGCGGCGGTGCGGTTTTCGACGCCTAGCTTTGCGTAAATGCGCCGAAAACGCTGAACGAATACAAAGCCTCGCATCGGCCGGGTTGCGGCTGTTGTTCGACCAAGCCGTCGCGGCTGGTGACGAAGACCCGCAGCGGCGCCAAAAGTTTTCCGACGGCTCGGCCGTGGATGATCAGCCATTAGCATGCTCGCCATTAGCGTGACCGCCAGGCCTTGCGGTCGCCGCGACAGCGCTCTCGATTGATCGCGCGATTTTTCAGGCCGCGCTCGACACCGGTTCTTCAGCGGCGACGTGGTTTGTCAGTGTGCCGATGCGTTCGATCCGGACCTCTACGGTGTCATGAGGCTTCATCCACACCGGCGGCTTTCGTGCGGCTCCCACTCCGGCGGGCGTTCCCATCACCAGGACATCGCCCGGCTCAAGCGTCATGCAGCCCGACAGGAACGCGATCGTTTCGGCAACGTCGAAGATCATGTCGCTGGTGTTGGCGTCCTGCATCGTGATGCCGTTCAGGATCGTCTCAATCCGCAGTCCCCTGGCGCCCGCGGGCAGTTCGTCAGCGGTCACGAACATGGGCCCAAAAGCTCCGGTCGCATCGAAGTTCTTTCCGACCGTCCATTGCGTTGTCCGCCTCTGGTACTCCCGGATCGAGCCGTCGTTGAATATTGAATATCCCGCGACGTGCTCCAGTGCGGCACTTCGCTGAACATGCCGGGCCCGCTTGCCGATAACGGCAACGAGTTCTCCTTCGAAATCCAGCGTGTTCGAGATGGCGGGGCACACAATCGCTCCGCCATGGCCGACGAGCGAACTGGCTGCGCGCAGGAATATCACCGGGTCCTGCGGCCGATCCATTTTGGATTCGGCGGCATGATCGAGATAGTTGAGCCCAAGGCAGAGAATCTTTCCCGCAACAGGGGCCGGCGGCAGCAGGCGAAGCGACGACAGCGGCCGTGTTCCGCAATCCGGGTGGGTCACAAGCGCGGCGCTGATCTGGCTAAAGACACTCGGGCCAAGCTGGAGCAGTGCGCCCAATTCCTGCGGCAGGCCGGGCGCGACATCGATCAGCCGCGTCACGCGATCTCCGGCTTGCAGTATTCCCAGCCGCGGAGCGCCGTGTTCTTCAAAATTCACCAGCCGCATCAATCGTCTCCTGACACCGTCAACGTGTCAGGGCAATAAATCGATGTTTTCTTAAAAAGTCAATTATTATCGATTTTATTCTCAGGGCGGCCCGTCACTTTTCGCTGGTCTCAAAGCGGGGCGTGATCTGGGACACGAGCTTGGCGGTGTGCTCGATGTGCCGGTTGAGGAGCCTTATGGCTTCCGCGGTGTCTCGCGCGAGGACTGCGCGCGCAATTTCTTCATGCTCCTTTTTGGTGTCTCTTTTCGCTGGCGTGGCTCGTGCGGACAGCGACCGATAGCGTGCAGATTGCTCGAACAGGGTCGCGTCGAAATCGATCAGCCATCTGGTCCCGCAGGCTGCGATGAGCGAGGCATGGAAAAGCTGGTGACGTTGCTCCCATTCGGGGTTGATCCGGGTTGGCTCGCCTGGATCCTGCATTGGCGTCGCGGACAAACGGTGCAGCGCCAGTACGATGCCTTCCTCGTATTCGCTTCCGCCGCGGGCAATCGACTCCCGCAGCGTGATCTCGTTCAACAGACAGCGCGTCTGCGTCAACTCATTGAGTTCGTCGACGGACACAGCCGGCACGCGAAATCCGCGTTGATCCAGTTGCACAACGAGGCCTTCGGCCGACAGACGACTCAGGGCTTCGCGGACTGGACTTGCACCGGTGCCGTAACGCTCACGCAGGACATCGATCGCGAGCCGTTGTCCGGGCAGGAAGACGGCAGAAAGAAGATCGCGCCGGATTTGCTGCTCGACCGATGACGTCAGCGTCACGCCCGGATTTGTTTTGGGGCTGTTCACGATTCTTCAGCTCTGT
>JAGVII010000582.1 GCA_020056155.1 Afipia sp. | reverse complement strand
GTCGCCTTGGGGCGGCCCGGCGGCGACATGAAAGTCTGCATCGTTTCTGACAGCCATGATCGCGGGCCGATGCTGGCGGCTGCCGTGGAGGCGGCGAAAGCCGACGGCGCCGAAGCGGTGATCCATTGCGGCGACCTGATTGGCGTGAATACCGTCAAGGCGTCGTTGAAACTCGGATTGCCGCTGCACGTGATCCACGGCAACAACCTCGGCGACCTCGTTGCGCTGGCGAGATTGTCCTGCAACTCGGATGGGCAATTGCATTATCACGGCCGCGACGCGACACTCGAACTCGGCGGCCGGCGCATCTTCGTTACCCACTATCCACACTATGGTCATGCGATGGCTTGCACCGGCGACTACGATCTCGTCTGCTGCGGCCACAGCCACAAGCCGGAGGTCAGACAGCAAGACAACGTCCGGGGCGGCAAGACGTGGCTGGTCAACCCCGGCACCGTCGCCGGACTGGGCGCTCCGAAAGCGACTTGGATACTTGGCGACTTATCGACTCTTGGTTTTCAGCTACGAGAGATTAATACTGAAAATAGCAAATACAATTAGTCACCCTCACACGCTGGCGAATTGTATTGTTTGCATTCCGCTAGGCTTCCCAAGGAAGGAAGAGCGTTGGAAGCCAACGACGATATTGCCCAAGAGAACAGCCGGACGAAACTGATATCGCTTTTTCTCGTCGCCTTGCTGCTGCTGATGGCTGGTGACATATGGGTGAGTTGCTCCCCGTTGTTCGTCGTCCCTTATCTCGCTGAGATAGCCCTTGCAGCCATTTACGTCGGCGGCGCATTCGTCTATCTGATTGCCGCCTTGGTGGCCGTTAGCAGAACCTACTGCGCTATTCCGAGTTACGCTGGCAGTGAACTTGTTCCCGGACTCGCATGGGACTTCTCGGAAAACCTTATCGCATATTTCTTATGCGCTTTTGTTTTTACGGTAATTGTCGAAATAGCGCTCTTTATTCGCCCACCGAACAATCCTCTACTTGCCAGAGAACATGCCCGGTTTCCCGAGTTGTACAAGTTCATCTTTCGCCCCTACTTGAACGCCAAGTGGAGCTTGCGGCAAAGGATGCACGCGATTGGTGCTCACTATCGAATTATCGAGAAGCAAGTCCATCTGTTAGCTGACCTGAAACAGAATGGGACTACAGAGCTTGCTCGATTCGAGTTCGATGGCGATAACGTAAGAATTCTCATCGATCAACCGAAGTGGCTGCGCCGCGAAGGAGAGGTTGGGGTCAGCCTGTTCTATGGCATTGACCGGGTCTATGTCGCCATGTTTACGTTAGCCATCGTGGGAGGGCGACTGGTCATGCTCGTTGGCAACCTGCAAGGCGATAGAAGAGACAAGGCGGAACTATATAAACGAATTACAAAGGTAATGCATGGGCTGCGCCCGCGCGACCTTCTGGTCCAAGTTCTCCAAATGCTTGGCAAGGAGATCGGATGCGGCGAACTTTGGGGGATCTCTGATCGCGCTCATCGCAATTCTCATCTGTTCACCACCGGCACGAAGATCTCCATTTACAACCAGATATGGCAGGAACACGGCGGTATCAAAGACAACAAGAGCGGCTTCTTCCGCCTCGCCGCCCACATCAATAGACGGCCAAACGAAGCGATTCCATCGCAAAAGAGAGCCCAATATCGGCGCCGATATCAGTTCCTGGATGATCTGGAATCACAAATCCGAGAAGCGGTATCAACGTCGAATCAACAGCGGCTTCCGATTTAAGTCACCCTATTGAGAACATGCAATTCCTGCATTCTGTAAGTCTATTCGCAGATAGAAAGATTTTTCCCGGCCGATTGACCCCGCGCAAACCGCGACTCCCGAGTGACAGTTAGAATCGCGGCCGTTCTTCCGAACACTCATTCCCCGGAGGCTAGCTGTGACAGCTTCAATCGCAACCAACCAGACAATCCTGGTCGTGGGCGGCGGCATCAGCGGCATGACTGCCGCGCTCGAGGCAGCCGAATGCGGCAAACAGGTCATCCTGGTCGAGAAGACCCCGACGCTCGGCGGCCGCACTGCCCAGCTTTATCGCTACTTCCCCAAGATGTGCCATCCGACCTGCGGGTTGGAAATCAACCTGCGGCGCCTCAAGGGCAATCCGAATGTCAAGGTGATGACGATGACCGAGGTCACCGCCGTCGCCGGCTCGCGCGGCAATTACAACGTCACCCTCAAGGTGGCGCCGCGCTACGTCACCGAGAACTGCACTGCCTGCGGCGATTGCGGCAAGGCGGTGACGACCGAAGTCGCCGACGCATTCAACTACGGCGGGGGCAAGACGGGCGCCAAGGTCAAGGCAGCGTACCTGCCGCATGCCATGGCCTACCCGCAACGGTACGTCATTGATGCCTCCATCGTCGGCAACGGCGAAGGCGAGAAGGCCAAGTCGGCGTGCAAGTATGGCGCGGTCGATCTGGGCATGAAGGAAGAATCGGTTCAGCTCAACGTCGGTGCCGTGGTCTGGGCCACCGGCTGGCGGCCTTTCGATGCCAACAAGATCCAGCCCTACGGCTACGACCGCTACGCCAACGTGATTACCAGCGTCGAGTTCGAGCGTCTGGCCGATCCGCATGGCCCCACCGGGGGCAAGCTGCTGAGGCCCTCCGATGGCAAGGAAGCGAAGAACATCGCCTTCATCCAGTGCGCCGGCTCGCGTGATGAGAACTACCTGCGTCACTGCTCGCGCATCTGCTGCATGGCGACGCTGAAGCAAACGCAGTATGTGCGCGAAGCCTACGGCGACGGCGGCAAGTCGACGGTGTATTACATCGACATCCGCGCCATCGATCGCCTCGAAGATTTCTACGCCAACGTCTGGAAGGATCCAACGGTCAGTTTCGTCAAGTCCAAGGTCGCCCGCGTCGCCGAGAACAGCGCGAACGGCAACCCTGTCCTGCACGGCGTCGACACCGAGGGCTATCACCGCTACGCGACCGAGCACGATCTGGTCGTGCTGGCCGTTGGCATGGAACCCGAAGTCACGGGCGTCAAATTGCCGGCCGACATCATTCAGGATTCCTCCAACTTCATCGAAGGCTCCAAGGACGGCGGCATGTTCGGCGCCGGCGCCGCATCGAGCCCGCTGGATGTGAATCGCGCGGTGCAAAGCGCCACCGCCGCCTCGCTGAAGGCCATCCAGGTGATCCACAAGTCTGCTTCGACGGAGGCCGCGTAACCATGGCCGAAATGAAAACTGCTGCCTATATCTGTACCGGCTGCGGCATCGGCGACGTGCTCGATGTCAAGGGCCTGGAAGGTGCCGCCAAGAAGGACGCCAAG
>JAGVII010000473.1 GCA_020056155.1 Afipia sp. | reverse complement strand
CATGATCAAGGACGGTCTGATGGACCGTTTCAGGATCGAGCAGGTTTACGGCATGCACAACAGTCCCGGCATGCCGATCGGGACATTTGCGACCCGCGTCGGACCTGCGATGGCGGCGACCGATCACATCAACATTCATATCGAAGGTCTGGGCGGGCATGCCGCGCGTCCGCACAAGAGCATCGATTCGGTGCTGGCCGGCGCGCAGTTGATCACCGCCTTGCAGTCGATCGTCTCCCGCAGCGTCGATCCGCTCGATGCAGCGGTGATTTCAATCTGCGAGTTCCACGCAGGCAATGCCCGCAACGTTATCCCGCAGACGGCGGAACTGTTCGGCACCGCACGGACGCTGACGCCCGAGGTTCGCGATCTGATCGAGCAGCGGGTGCGCGAGGTTGTGAACGGGGTCGCGCAGCTCTCGGGGGCGAAGATCACGCTCGATTACGAGCGCAGCTATCCGGTGCTGGTCAATCATCCTGCCGAAACCGGCATCGCCGCGCGGGTCGCGGCCGATATCGCAGGCGAGGGCAATGTCAGTTCCGAGATTCCGCCGGTGATGGGCGCGGAGGATTTCGCCTACATGCTGGAAGCGCGGCCCGGTGCCTTCATTTTTATCGGCAACGGCGACAGCGCCGGGCTTCATCATCCGGCCTATAACTTCAATGATGACGCCATCATTTATGGCTCGTCCTACTGGATCAAACTGGTCGAGACCCAGCTCGCGGGCTGATACAGAACCGCCAACCACACGTTTTCCTTTCGGAACCATGGTCATCACGTCGCGTTGAGAGGCGGGAACTATCCCGTCAAACACTGCGGAGTGGGACAATGGCAGCGAAGAAATCAGCGAAAAAGTCAGCCAAAAAGCCGGTCAGGAAAGCAGCGAAAAAGTCCGCTCCGAAGCGGATGGTCGCCAAGCGGGCGATGCCGAACGACAAGGATCTTAACGACCTGTTTCACGATACTCTGAAAGACATCTACTTCGCGGAGAAGCAGATTCTGAAGGCGCTGCCGAAAATGGCCAAGGCTGCCCAGTCGGCCGACCTGGTCGCCGCATTCAAAAAGCATCATGGCGAGACCGAAGGTCAGGTTGACCGGCTCGAGCAGGTTTTTGCGCTGATCGACAAGCCCGCGAAGGCGAAAACCTGTGACGCGATCATGGGAATTCTCGACGAGGGCAAGGAGATCATGGACGAATACAAGGGCACCGAAGCGCTCGATGCGGGGCTTCTCGCGGCGGCACAGGCGGTGGAGCATTACGAAATCTCCCGCTATGGAACCTTGAAGGCGTGGGCGACCAAGCTGGGCATGACCGAGGCCGCGCGGCTGCTCGATGAAACACTGCAACAGGAGCACAAGACCGATGTGGCTCTGACCACACTGGCGCTGGCCGAGGTGAATACCGAAGCGATGGCGGCGTGATCTGTCGCTGCAAATGGAGCGCGGCAGTCCAGCGTATAAAACTGGATTGCTGCGCTGCTGGCGATTTATCAGTTTAAGACCCGTGGAATGCCGGATTGCTGCTTCCAGGCGGCCTTTCCATTTCAAACATGCGGTCCTGAGTGACTTCGACGTAGTCGCCGCCGCGGCCTGCGCGAAGAATTGGATTTGAGAGGGCGGTTTGATAAACGCCATCCTTGATAAGGGTCTTGTCGATATAAACGGCAACCACTTCGCCAAGGATCAACCATCCCTGCACCGGTTCGCCAGTGTGGGTCTTGAACTGAACGACGTCGGTGACTTTACACTCCATCGCGGCCCGGCTTTCCGCGACGCGTGGAACACTCACAAAGCGGCTTGGTACTTTTGTCAGTCCGGCGACTTCGAATTCATCGACACCTCGCGCGAGCGGAGACGAGGTTGCGTTCATCTGGTCGCCAAGATCCTTGCTGACCAGATTCCAGACAAATTCCCTGGTCTCCGAGACATTCTGGACGGTGTCCTTCCAGGAGATCGACGCGAATCCGAGAATGGGCGGATCGTAGTTGAATGCGTTGAAGAAGCTGTATGGCGCGAGATTGATTTCGCCGCTTGAAGTTCGCGAGGAAATCCAGCCGATGGGCCGCGGAGCGATAATGGCGTTAAACGGATTGTGCCGAAGTCCATGCCCTTTCGCCGGTTCGTAAATGTGCATGTCGTGCAAATCCATTCGTTCGCTCCACGGCTGTGCCGGCAACGCGGATGCGAGCGCGGCCGGTCAACTATATTACATGGGTTCGAAAATAGAACTTATATTGAGCGATTGGCAAACCCGCTTCGCGCAACGGTGAAGGATTGCGTCTTGTCTTGGCTGAGCGGATCGATCCCCTACTTTCTCGGATGCCTGCTATCTCATTCTTTTTGTTTAGGAAAATTTCCCCTCAAAGTCCGATTGACTCCGCAGCCCATCTTAGCTTTATATTAGAACATATCATGAACAAATAAGTCCGTCATTCGTTCATTCCACCACGATGACAGACGCGAAATTCCAGGAGCGGCGCATGATCGGCGCGCGCATGAACACGCTTGCGTCCCTGCGGGGGACTATCGGTCGCCTGGAAGGCGATGCCGGTGGGCTTTCGCGCGTAGCGCTGGGGCATGCGGGGGCGGACGCCCTGTTGCAGGGCGGGCTGGTGCGCGGCGCGCTGCATGAGGTGTTCGCCGAGGGCGGGCGTCACGGCACAGCAGCGACGGGGTTCATTGCAGGCCTTGCGCATCGCCTAGCCGGACGGCGGCCACTGGTGTGGGTGCGGCAGGATTTCGCGGAACGGGAATCCGGCGCGCTGTCCATGAGCGGTCTGAATGAACTTGGGCTCGATCCACGCCTGCTAGTGACCGTGCGGGCTGCAGATGCCGAGGCCGCGCTGCGGGCCGCAGCCGATGCGATCGCCTGCGATGCGCTGGGTG
>JAGVII010000580.1 GCA_020056155.1 Afipia sp. | reverse complement strand
CTTGCGCGGCGAGCAGCGCCGTGAGATCGGCCAGTTGCCGCGCCTGTACGCCGAGCAGTTGGTTGCCGGCCTGGCTGGCCTGCAGCACGCCGACCGCCGATTGGCTGGCGGTGACCAGCGCGCCGGTCTGGCTCTGCGTGGCGGGAAGATTGTTGACCGCCGTGGCGCCGACGCTCATCGCATGCTGGAACGCCGACACCGACGTTTCCCAGCGGTCGCGCGCGCTATCGATCAATTGCCGGTCGCTCTGCGACCCACTGAAGTTCTGATAGCGCTGGAAGGTCTGCTCGATCGCCTGCACGTCATAGGCGATGCGGTCCGCCTGCCTGAGCAGGTTCTGCGTTTGGGTGAATGTGCGATCGATATCGTTGACCAGCGACGTCGGTAGGCTCGCCAGTTGCCGCGCCTGATTGAGCAGCATCTGCGTCTGGTTCTGCAGCGCTGTGATTTGATTCTCGATCTGCCGCAGCGTGTTGGCCGCGGTCATCAGGTTCTGGCTGTAGTTCGACGGATCGAACACGGCGATTTGGGCAGACGACGGTGTGGGTACGAACCAGATGACGACGGCTGCGACCGATGCGAGCAAGCGGTTACGAGTCATGGGACGGCTCCGTGACGAGGGTGGGGAGGAGGTTCGCGGCCCAGGCGGCGTCCTTGTGGGACAGCCACGCCGCGGCAAAGCCGCCTTGGCCATGCGCGGCGACGAGATCAGTGATTGTCACCTGGTCGGTCTTTGAAGACGCCGCGGTGAAGGCGAGCGCAGCCTCGCCGAGACCCAGTTCGAACAGACGGTTGCCGCGCCGCGATTGGCAGTAATAATCGCGCTTCGGCGTGGCCCGGCTGATGATTTCGATCTGACGGTCGTTGAGCCCGAAGCGGCGGTAGACCGCCAGGATCTGTGGCTCGATGGCGCGCTCGTTCGGCAGAAACAACCGCGTCGGACAGCTCTCGACAATGGCGGCGGCAATGGCGCTGTTTTCGATATCGGCAAGCGACTGGGTCGCGAACACGACCGAGGCGTTCTTCTTGCGCAGGGTCTTCAGCCATTCGCGCAATTGCTGCGCGAAGCCGATGTCGTCGAGCGCGAGCCACCCTTCGTCGATGATCAGAAGCGTCGGCGAACCGTCGAGCCGGCCCTCGATGCGGTGAAACAGATACGACAAGACGGCCGGGGCCGCCGCGCTGCCGATCAGGCCCTCGGTCTCGAATGCTTGGACCGGCGCGTCGCCGAGCCTTTCAAACTCCGCATCCAGCAGACGGCCGAATGGACCGCCCAGACAGTAAGGACGCAACGCCTGCTTGAGCGCACTGGATTGCAGCAGGACGGAGAGCCCGGTCAGTGTCCGCTCACCGACCGGCGCCGACGCGAGCGACGTCAGCGCCGTCCAGATATGCTCCTTGGCCTCCGGCGTGACGGTGATGCCTTCGCGCGCCAGGATGGTCGCGATCCATTCCGCCGCCCAGCCGCGCTCGCCGGTGTCATCGATCGCCGCGAGCGGTTGCAACGTCACGCTGCCCGCATTGTCGTCGGACAGCGCGCCGCCGAGATCGTGCCAGTCCCCACCCATCGCGATGGCTGCAGCGCGGATCGAGCCGCCGAAGTCGAAGGCAAAAATCTGCGCGCCGGGATAGCGTCGGAACTGCAACGCCATCAGCGCCAGCAACACCGACTTGCCGGCGCCCGTCGGCCCCACGATCAGTGTGTGACCGACATCGCCGACATGCAGCGAGAACCGGAATGGCGTCGAACCTTCGGTCTTGGCGAAGAACAATGGCGGCGCGCCGAAGTGCTCGTCGCGCGGTGCGCCCGCCCAGACCGCGGAGAGCGGGATCATATGGGCGAGATTGAGGGTCGAGACTGGCGGCTGCCGGACATTGGCGTAGACATGCCCGGGCAGCGAGCCGAGCCAGGCCTCGATCGCGTTGACGGTTTCGACCATGCAGGTGAAATCGCGGCCCTGGATCACCTTATCGACCAGCCGCAGCTTCTCGTCGGCGATGCGCGGATCGGCGTCCCAGACCGTGATTGTCGCCGTGACATAGGCCTGGCCGATCATGTCGCTGCCGAGTTCCTGCAACGCCGCGTCGGCGTCGGCGGCCTTGTTGGCCGCGTCGGTATCGAGCAGCGTCGAGGCCTCGTTGGTCATCACCTCCTTCAG
>JAGVII010000552.1 GCA_020056155.1 Afipia sp. | reverse complement strand
GGACAGTTCAAACGGATAGGCGTGATAGCGTTCGCGGGGCCGGGCAATCCTGACCTGTTCAAGCGCCTCGATTGCCTTCTCACCACGATCGTTAGACGTGGACTGGACATGTTGGCGCAACACATCCTCGATCTGATCACCGACCTTGCGGATCGGATTTAGCGCCGCTCGTGGATTCTGGAAGATCATCGAAATTTCGCGGCCTCGCAGGTCGCGCATCTCCGACTCAGAGGCGTTCTTGACATCGATGCCGGAAAACATGATCGACCCGTCCGCGATCTTTCCGGCCCGGTCGAGAATGCGCATCACCGCATAGGATGTTACGGACTTTCCGGAACCGGACTCCCCGACGATGCCAAGCGTTTCACCCTTGGCGAGCGAGATATTCACGTGCTTCACCGCCTGCACGATTCCCCGCCGGGTCGCGAACTCTACGGTAAGATCGGTGACGTCGAGCAGCGGCTTCGCCGTCATCTTACGTCCTCCGCTGTGGGTCGACGATGTCACGCAATCCGTCGCCGAGCAGATTGAAACAAAACACAGCGATCATCAGCGCCAGCCCGGGAAAGAACGCGATCCACCATTCGCCCGAGACCATGAAGGTCGCCCCCTCCGCAACCATGATCCCCCACTCCGCCGTCGGCGGACGCACGCCAAGGCCGATGAAAGACAACCCCGCCGCATTGAGAATGGCATAGCCCATCGTCAGCGACATCTGCACGATCATGATCGGCATGATGTTCGGCAGAATGTGCCCGAGCAGAATGCGATACTCGCTGTTGCCGGACAGCCTCGCCGCCTGCACGAAGCCGGCATCCCGGCGAACGTTCGCCTCGGCGCGCGCGACACGCACATAAAGCGGAAAGTTCACAATCGCGGTGGCGATAATGATGTTCTGCACAGTGTTGCCGAGTGCGGCAACAATGCCCATCGCCAGCACGAACAGCGGAAACGCCATGATGGTGTCGGCGATGCGGCCAACAATGCGGTCGGTCCAGCCTCCGAAGTAACCCGCCGCAATGCCGGCGATACCTCCCATGAAGAACACCAGTACCACCGAGGCGGCGGCGATAAAGAGATCCAGCCGGGTCGCGACCACGACACGGCTCAGAATGTCCCGGCCAAGCTGGTCCGTCCCGAACCAGTGCGCCACCGATGGAGGCTTCAAGGCCTGCGCCGTATCGCTGGCCAGGGGATCGTAGGGCACGATCCACGGGCCAAACACCGCGGCGAAAACAATGAGGACGAGAAGCCCGAATGCAAACGCCGTGACGAGATTTTCGCCGAGAATGTAGCGCGCATGCTGCAGCGTCGCCCTGAAACCCGATGCATGGGGCGCTGTGGCTGTATCGGCAGCTGGTGCGACGGTGCTCATCCTTCCAACCTCACGCGCGGGTCGATGACGCCATAGAGAATGTCGATAATCAGATTGAGCATGACGTACATCACCGCCATGGTCAGCACGAAGCCCTGCACCGGCGCAAAGTCGGATGAAATCAACGCTTCAACTGCGTACGATCCGATGCCGGGCCACGCAAACACCTTCTCGACCAGTACATTGGCGCCGAGCAGGAACGAGAACACCATGCTCAGCGTCGTGATGACCGGCAGCATGGCATTGCGAAACGCGTAGGTGACGATCACCTTGGCCGGCGACAATCCGCTGGCGCGCGCCGTGCGCACGAAATCCGATGCGAGCACCGCCAGCATTGAGGCGCGGGTCATGCGGGCAATCGGCGCCAGCGAGAATATGGCCAGCGCCAACGCCGGCAGAATGAGCTGGCTGAATGCCGAACGGAACGTCTCGAAATTCCGCGCGATCAGGCTGTCGATCAGATAGAAGCCGGTGACAGCCGGCGGCGCGCTTGCGAACACATCCAGCCGCCCGAGCGGCGCGGGTGACCAGCCCAGCTTGAAATAGAAAACGTAGACAAGCACCAGGCCGGTGAAGAATACCGGCAGAGACACACCCGCCGTGGTCAGTATCCGGCAGAGATGGTCGATCCACGATCCGGGCCGGGTCGCAGCGAGAATTCCGAGCGGAATGGCAATGACGATGGCAATCAGAAGTCCGGTCAGCGTCAGCTCGGCCGATGCTGGCAGGCGATTGCGGATTTCCGTCGCCACCGGCTGGCCGGTGGTCAGCGAATTGCCGAAATCCCCTTTCGACAGGTCCACGGTGTAGCGAACGAATTGCTCGACCAAGGGCTTGTCGAGTCCAAGTTGCTTGCGAATCTGCTCGATGGCCTCCTTTGTCGCCGCAGGCCCCGCAAAATAGGCAGCCGGATCGCCCGGCAACGCGCGCGTCAGGAGAAACGTGACGATCACGACCCCGATCAAGCTCGGGATCGCGAACGCCAGTCTTTTTCCAATCATGCCGAGCATGATGCGCTCCCGCCCCTGTTACGCTTTCGACAAGGCGCGGTAGTCGAGCCGGCGATGGAACCAGTACTGATAGCCTGAGATGTTCTTCTGCATCGCGACGTTGACGTAGGGCTGATACAGCGGAATGCGCGGAATGTCCGCGTAGGCGAGATCGACAAAGCCCTTCACGTCCTTGTCGTAGTTGGCCTTGTCGCCAATCGCGGCTGCTGTCACAGCCCCATCGATGAATCCGTCCATTTCCTTGGACTGATAGCTCATGGTGTTGAAGACAGAGTTCTTGCCGCTGTAGCACCAGATGAAGAAGTATTCCGGATAGTCGAGCCAGCCGGAGAACACGTTGGTATAAAGTGGCAGTACCTTCTTGTTCAGTTCGGTACGCCAGTTGGCGCCAGGAATTTTGTTGATGGTGGCCTTGATGCCGATCTGACCAAGGCTCTCCTGCACGAGGATGCACAGCGGCTCGTTGACACCGGCAAAACCAAGGTCGAACGACAGCGTGGTTTCAAAGCCATTGGGATACCCAGCCTCCGCAAGCAATGCCTTGGCTTTGGCGATGTCGGTATTGTATTTGTGCGGCTGCGGCCACGCCACTTCGGTCGGTCCATTTCCACCGAACATCGGCGTGGCGAGACCGAACAACACGGCGTCCATGATCTTCTGATACGGCAGTGCATATGCCACCGCCTGACGGACCTTCGGATTGTCGAACGGTGGATTCTTGACGTTCATGCCGATGTACTGCACGCCATTCGAATAGGGCGTGGACACGATGTTGAGCTTTCCGGAATTCTTCAGCTCGACAAAATCCTTGTTCGGCAGATCATAGGAGATGTCGGCATCGCCACGCTCGAGCAGCGCACGGCGGTTGCCAGACTGCGGCACCATGCGCCAGATCACGCGCTTGATCTTGGGAAGCGGTCCGCCAACCCACTTGTCGTTACGCTCCATCACCACTTCGGTGCCGGCCGTCCAGCTCTTGACCTGATAGGCGCCGGATCCCGCCGTATTCTGCTTGGTGTATTCGAGGCCCCAAGGGTCCTTCTCGGTGGCGCTTTTCTTCACCAGTCCGGAATTGACGATGCAGGGAACGATAACCGCAAGATCGGGTATCGTCAGACGATCCTTCCTCGCGAAATCAATGCGCACCGTATTGTCGTCCACAACGACGAACTGCTCCGGCTTGGTCAGCGATCCGGCGGCCATCTGGAATGTCGGAAACCCGCCAACGCTGACCGCACGATCGAGCGACCATTTGACGTCCTGCGCCGTCACCGGCGCGCCGTCGTGAAAGGTCGCCTTCTTCTTCAGCTTGAACGTTACCGACATGTCGCCGACGTTCATGTCCTCGGCAAGTTCGGGCTTGAACTTGTCGCGGTCGTAGTAAGGCACGCCGTTGGCGCCGGTTTTCATCTCATGGGTGATGAGACGGTCGTAGCAATTCCACGACACCTCATAGCCCGGCACGTTGGTGCCCACGCCGTGAATGTCGAGATTGTTCGGACCGCTTTCGGAAACGATCAGCAACGATTCAGATCGCGCATCCGCCTTGGCGGCAGACCAGATCGCCGGACCCGGTATTGCCGCACCGGCGGCTGCTCCTGTGACTGTCTTCAGAAAATCGCGACGCTTCATGTTGTTCTCCAGCCCGTTGAGACTTCGCTGGAGCAGACATCGCAAGCTTCATGCCAAGCCTGAGCGGGCTGCAGAAATTGGCATAACGTATTGAAATTACGTTATTTACAAACTTTCTGCCTCGGCGACGCACGCAAACGCATTGCATACAAAGTTGGTCAATTGCACAAAATTTAATCCATCTTTTCTCAATGCACGTCTTTTGTACTCGCGGCCATCCCGGCAGTGCGCCCCAAAAGACCGCCCGCCTCACTCCTTTGCCTGCGCGAAAACGAACCGCTCATCTGCGTAGATAGGTCAACCGCCAGCGGACAAGATCGTCGGCCCCGGGACCTTCCTGCGGCTGAAGGTCGTTGACCTGAACCGTTTCACCGGTCTTCTGATCGACCAGCGCGAGTTTCACAGCGCCCCCGGTCTTTCGATTGGTGAACTTGAGGGGCGGACCCGCATTACCGGAGACGGCCCACTTGTCTCCCACCTGAGCAAGCGCCTGCGTCAGCAGGATCGTGTCCCTGCCCTTTCGCGTCAGTATGTATTCGTGCCGCTCAGGATTGACCTGATAGCGCCGCCGCTCGATCAGTTCATTGTCCTCAAGGTGCTTCAGCCGATCCGACAGCGTCGCATTGGTCACACCGGTCGAGCGGCGCAGGTCTTCGTACTTGCTGAGCCCGAGTGACAGGTCTCGCAAGATCAGCACTGCCCAGCGGTCCCCAATCGCGGCCAATACGCCGGCGATCGAACACGCCATTCCATCAAAGCCTTTTGATCGCATAAAGGACTTGCCTCCTTGTAACTCTTATCATTAGAGTGACTCGCCGTCCAGCCTTCTCATGACAGGAGCGGCAACGCCGCATCGTAACGGCATCGCAGAATTCTGCAGGTAGGGACAGTGAACATGAGCGAGCTTCGTGACCTTGTGATTGATGCACATGGCGGCATCGAGCGCTGGAATAAAGTGAAGGCGATCGGCGGGGACATGTCCATCACGGGCCTGCTTTGGGCAAGAAAGGGCTGGCCCGACATCTTGAAGGATGTGCACGTTGCCATCGATACCAAGGTTCAATCGGCCCGGTACAGTCCTTTCACCGGCCCGAACAAGCGGAGCATCTACCAGCCTGACCATGCCCGCATTGAAACGCTGCACGGAGCGGTTCTTCAAGAGCGCCGCGATCCTCGGTCGGCATTTCAGGGACACCTCCCCGAAACGCCATGGGACGACCTCCATCTCGCGTATTTCAGCGGCTACGCGATCTGGAACTACCTGATGACGCCATTCGTCTTCGCGTGGCCAGGTGTGAACTGCGAAGAAATCGAACCCTGGAATGAGGACGGCGAGAAACGCCGCCGGCTCAAGGTGACCTTCCCCGACTCCATCGCCACTCACTGTCCTGAGCAAATCTTTCATATCAACGGCGAAGGTCTGGTCAGCCGCCAAGACTACGGCGCCGTGGTC
>JAGVII010000171.1 GCA_020056155.1 Afipia sp. | reverse complement strand
GTCATGAAGCAGGAGCTGCGCAGCACTGCCGACGCGACCTTCATCGCCTCGCGCAGCAAGCTCGCCACCTTGGTCGACGCGCGCTCCACCAGCTATTTCGACGGCCGGGAAAAGGCGGCAGAGGCCATGCGCGCCGGCCATATCCCCGGCGCCGTCTCGCGCGACTATGCGGGGGCGTTCGATCCGTCGACGGGCAGGCTCAAGCCGATCGGCGATCTCGGCGCGCTGTATGGCACCGTGCCGAGCGGGCCGGCGATCTCCTATTGCAACACCGGCCACACCGCCGCGCTGAACTGGTTCGTGCTTTCCGAAGTGCTCGGCCGCGACGAGGTCTCGCTCTATGACGGCTCGATGACCGACTGGACCCAGGACCCGGAAAGGCCGGTCGCCACCGCGGCCGGTTGACGGCGGCACCGACGCGGGCATTTGCCAAAACGCTCGAAAAGGCTCAAAGGAGGCGCGAGTTGCGCCGGTTTCGCCGCGCCCTTCCCTTTTCCTGACCTCGAGTCCTGCCGCCGATGAACGCCGTCGCGCCGAAAATTTCCTTCGTCTCCCTAGGCTGCCCCAAGGCCCTGGTCGATTCGGAGCGCATCATCACCTCGCTGCGCTCCGAGGGCTACGAGCTCAGCAAGAGCCATGCAGGCGCCGATCTCGTCATCGTCAACACCTGCGGCTTCCTCGACAGCGCCAAGGCGGAATCGCTGGAGGCGATCGGCTCGGCAATGGCCGAGAACGGCAAGGTCATCGTCACCGGCTGCATGGGCGCCGAGCCCGAGCAGATCGAGAAGGCGTATCCCAATGTGCTCTCGATCACCGGGCCGCAGCAGTATGAAAGTGTGCTCGACGCCGTGCATCGCGCGCTGCCGCCGCTGCACAATCCGCATCTCGATCTCGTGCCACCGCAGGGCATCAAGCTGACGCCGCGGCATTATGCCTATCTGAAGATTTCCGAGGGCTGCAACAACCGCTGCACCTTCTGCATCATCCCGAAGCTGCGCGGCGACCTGGTTTCGCGCCCGGCGAAAGATGTGCTGCTCGAAGCAGAAAAGCTGGTCGCCGCCGGCGTCAAGGAATTGCTGGTGGTGTCGCAGGACACCTCGGCCTACGGCGTCGACATCAAGTATGCGACCAGCCCGTGGAAGGACCGCGAGGTCCGCGCGAAGTTCTTCGACCTGTCGCGCGAACTCGGTGAACTCGGCGCATGGGTTCGGCTGCAATACGTCTACCCTTACCCGCATGTCGATGAAGTCATCAGCCTGATGACCGAGGGCAAGGTGCTGCCCTATCTCGACATCCCGTTCCAGCATGCCTCGCCCGACGTGCTGAAGCAGATGCGCCGTCCCGCCGCGCAGGACAAGACGCTCGCCCGCATCAAGAAATGGCGCGAGGAATGTCCGGACCTCACGCTGCGCTCGACCTTCATCGTCGGCTTTCCCGGCGAAACCGATTCCGATTTCCAGTATCTGCTCGACTGGCTCGATGAAGCACAGATCGACCGCGTCGGCTGCTTCAAGTACGAGCCGGTCGCGGGCGCGACCTCGAACACCATCGAGAATCCGGTGCCGGAAGAGATCAAGACCGCGCGCTGGAATGCGCTGATGGCGCGGCAGCAGAAGATTTCCGCCCAGCGTCTCAAGCGCAAGGTCGGCACGCGCCAGCAGGTCATCATCGATGAAGTCGGCCCGACCGTATCGAAGGGCCGCTCGAAAGCCGACGCGCCGCAGATTGACGGGTCGGTGTATGTCTCAAGCAGGCGCCCGCTGAAAGTCGGCGACATTGTCACCGCCAAGATCGACCGCGCGGATCAGTATGATCTGCACGGGACCGTGGCGGGGTTTTAACCGACAGCCCCACTTGCCGTCATTGCGAGCGAAGCGAAGCAATCCAGAGCATCATACTCAAAGACCGGATTGCTTGGTCGCCCCTCCTCGGATTGATGAAAATAAAACTTACGGCTTCAGAATTCCCGATCCCGTCGTCGCACGGCTCTCGAGTTCGCGGTGGGCCTTCTGCGCATCCTTCAACGCATAGGCGTGGTTGATCGGCACGTGCAGCGTGCCGCTGATGACGGCGGCAAACAGCGTATCCGCGCCCTCGATCAGTTCCTTGCGGGTTCCGACATAGTCGTTGAGCTTGGGGCGCGTCGCGAACAGCGAGCCGTGATTGTTCAGTTCCGCAATCGAGAACGGCGGCACCGGCCCCGACGCGTTGCCGAACGAGACGAACAGCCCGCGCTTCTTCAGCGACTTCAGCGATCCCGCGAAAGTGTCCTTGCCGACGCCATCATAGACCACGTCGCACAACTCGCCGCGGCTGATTTGTTTGACGCGCTCCGCGAAATCCTCCTGCTTGTAGAGAATGACGTGATCGCAGCCGTTGGACAGCGCCAGCTTCGCCTTCTCCTCCGTGCCGACGGTGCCGATGACGTTGGCGCCCAGCGCCTTCGCCCACTGGCACGCCAGCAGCCCGATGCCGCCGGCCGCGGCGTGGATCAGCACGCGATGGCCGGGCTCCACTTTGAAAGTCTTGTGCAGCAGGTACCAGACCGTCAGCCCCTTGAGCATCAGGACCGCCGCCTGTTCATGCGAAATGTGATCCGGCAGCTTCACCAGCTTGTCGGCGGGGATGTTTCGCTCGGTCGCGTAGCCGCCGAGATTGAAGTAATACGCCACGCGGTCGCCGGGGTGAAAATTGGTCACGCCCGGCCCGGTGGAAATCACCTCGCCGGAAGCCTCGTTGCCGACGATGAACGGCAGGCCGGGAGCCTTGTAGAGGCCGGTGCGATAGTACGTATCGATGAAGTTCAGGCCGATGGCGTGCTGGCGGATGCGGACTTCACCTGCGCCGGGCGCGGGCACGTCGACATCCTCATAGATCATTACTTCCGGACCGCCCACCTGATGGACGCGCACAGCCTTGGTCATGGTTTCTCCCGGCCTTTTTTTCCAGCAATCTCAACCGGGAGCGAAGTCCATCGGCAGCAAATTGTCAACGCGCGGCGATGCCGCGCAAAAACACCATCGTCATGGCCGGGCTTGTCCCGGCCATCCACGTCTTAGTCTGGACTTGAAAAGAAGACGTGGATGCCCGGCAAAAAGCCGGGCATGACGGAGGTACATCGATGCCGAACAATCTCTAGCCACCCCGCACGCTCGCTCGCTTCTTTCGATTTCGCTTGGCCAGGATGTTGAAGAACTCCACCGCCGCCGAGAAGCAGATCGCGACGTAGATGAACGCGCGCGGGATGTGGAAGTGGAATCCATCCGCGACCAGCGCCACGCCGATCAGCACCAGGAATGCCAGCGCCAGCATCTTGGTGGTGGGATGTTCTTTCACGAAGGCCGCGACCGGCCCCGATGACAGGTACATCACACCGACGGCGATGATGACCGCGGCGACCATGATTTCGATATCCTGCACCATGCCGATCGCAGTGATGATGGAGTCGATCGAGAACACGAGATCGATGACGATGATCTGCATGATCACCCAGAAGAACGCGCTCGGCGATGCCTTGGCTTGCCCGTCGTGGTCCCGCGCCTCGACCTCGGCATGAATTTCGTGAGTCGCCTTGGCGATCAGGAACAGGCCGCCGACGATCAGGATGATGTCCCGCCATGACAGCGCGAACTTGGCGATGGTGATGACGGGCTCCGTCAGTCCGATCAGCCAGACCAGAATGCTCAGCAGCGCGATCCGGAAGATCAGCGCCAGCGCGAGGCCGATTTTTCGCGCCTTCTCGGCCTGCGCGGGCGGAATGCGCGACACGATCACCGACAGGAAGATCACATTGTCGATGCCCAGCACGATTTCGAGCGCCGTCAGTGTCAGCAGCGCGACCCAGGCTTCGGGACTTGTCAGTAATTCCATCATGGTCGTTTTCCACTTATCAATCGGATCAGAACATCGCTCAGAAGAATATACCCGCCGATGGCGCAGAGCCCGGCAGTCACCCAGACCGGCACCTGGAAGTTGGCCGCAATCGCGATCATTGCCAGAATCGCCCAGACCACCAGCAGTGCGATGTTCAGCATCCGAAACCGCGTGGTGCGCAGCGGATGCATCACGTTGAAGGGCACGAAAGTCAGCGCCACCAGAATGGCGAGCGCGATGCTGCCGACCGCGGCGGGAGGCTTCAGCAGGAACAGATAGAACGCCGCCGCATTCCACAACGCCGGAAAGCCGCGGAAATGATTGTCGTCGGTTTTCATGCGCCGGTCGGCAAAATACAGCGCACCGGAAATGACAATGGCGGCGCCGAGCACATATGTCGCCAGCGGGATCAGGAGGCCGCTGGCGGTGATCGCATAGGCCGGCACGAACACATAGGTCAGAAAATCGACCACCAGATCGAGCGTATCGCCGGACCAGTTCGGCAGCACATCGCCGACCTTCAGCCGTCGCGCCAGCGGCCCGTCGAGCCCGTCGATCAGAAGGGCCAGCCCGAGCCAGCCGAACATCGCGGCCCAGTGTTCCCTCACCGCCTCCAGCATGGCGATCAGCGCGATCGCGCCACCCAGAGCCGTGAAGATATGAACGCCGAACGCGCTGACGCGCGCTCTGGCGGGAAACGGGGGCTGGT
Organism: Afipia sp.; assembly: GCA_020056155.1. Classification (GTDB taxonomy): domain Bacteria; phylum Pseudomonadota; class Alphaproteobacteria; order Rhizobiales; family Xanthobacteraceae; genus Afipia. The sequence continues at coordinate 91 of JAGVII010000171.1, read as the reverse complement.
CCTGCGGGCCGGGCTCGCTCATATGCATTCGTCACTAACAGGATTCCCGGCATTTTGCATATCCGGCGTCGCCGCCTCACATTGTGACGGG
>JAGVII010000355.1 GCA_020056155.1 Afipia sp. | reverse complement strand
GAGCCGCCGAAGTCCCCGCGGTCACCAGTCCCGGCAAGGGCACGGCGGACGTCGGCTTCGATACCGCGACCAAAACACTCACCTGGAAAGTGACCTATTCCGGCCTTACGGGACCGGCCACCATGGCGCATTTTCACGGCCCCGCCGAAGCGGGCAAGAACGCCCCGGTGGCCGTCCCGCTCAAGGATGCCGCCAGCGGCGCGGAAGGCAGCGCAATCCTGACCGACGCGCAGGCCGCCGACCTGATGGCCGGGAAGTACTACATCAACATCCACACGGCCGCGCATCCGGCGGGCGAAATTCGCGGACAGGTCACCAAGTAATTCTCAGTCTGAACGAAGCAAAAACAGGGTGGATCGCTGGCAGCGACCACCCCGTTTCAATTCGCGCCGCGCTCGAGTGCTACTTCAGTTTGACCCGGTAGGTTTCGTGGCAATCGCCGCAACGGTCGTTCATGGCGGCGTAGGCGGCCTTCAGGCTATCGACATCCTTGACCTTGCCCCTGGCATCCGCAATCGCTTTAGCCACGGGCGCAATCTTTGCATCGAAATCGGCCTTGTTCTGCCAGATCTTCTGGGACGATCCATACTCCGCGCCGAAAACGTCTTCCTTTGGATTCGTCGCGAAAACAGTGGCGATCTTTCCAACGCTTTCTTCGAGTTGAACGAGAGCCGCATCGATCGCCGCCTGATCGTAGGCGGATTGGCCTCTCACCGTTCGCCCCAGGGGACCGTAGAAACTCTTCGCTATCGTTTTCATCAGTTTGTCCTGCTGTTCCGCGACGTCCTGCTGGGCCGCAACAGCACTCACGCCTATCAGCAGCGCCGCGCCGACGAGGATCAAACGCTTCATTCGATTTCCTTCCCTCAAATTCCAGGCGATTTGCCAAAACGCCGGTCCAGTCCAGCACCCGGCGCGCTGGCCGGCAAGTTCAACATTTTTTCCTGCGCCGGGAATTTTTACAGTCGGTGCTCGCGACGGTTTCGCTCAATCGCCATCCAGACGCGCTCCGCTGTCGCCGGCATGTCGATGTGATCGATCTTGTACTCGCGCCACAGGCCATCGATGATCGCGTTCATCACCGCAGGACATGAACCGATCGCCCCCGCCTCGCCAGCGCCTTTGACGCCGAGCGGATTGGTGGTGCACGGCACATTGCGGGTTTCGAACTTGATCGACGGGCCGTCCGCGGCGCGCGGCAGCGCGTAGTCCATGAAGGTGCCGGTCACGAGCTGACCGTCGGCCGCGTCATAGACCGCCCGCTCCATCAGGGCCTGACCGATGCCCTGCATGGTTCCGCCGTGAACCTGTCCCGCCAGCAGCAGCGGATTCAGCGTTACGCCGAAATCATCGACGATGACGTAGTTCACGACATGGATCACGCCGGTTGATGGATCGATCTCGACCTCGGCGATGTGCGTGCCGTTGGGATAGGTGCCGTCGGCGCTGCTGAACGTGCTGCTCGCACTCAGCTTCGATGGATCGGCGCCCGCGCGTTTCGCGATATCCGCGAAGGAGACAGTGCGATCGGTGCCGGCAACGCGGATCGCACCGTCGCTAAACTCAAGGTCACCCGCGCCCGTTTCGAGCACGTCGGCGGCGATCTCTTTCAGGCTCGCACCGAGCGTGCGCGTCGCCCGCTCCACACTGACACCGCCGGAGGGAATCGAACTCGAGCCGCCGGTGCCGAGACCGGTTGCGATCTCGTCGGTATCGCCCTGATGAATATGGACACGCTCCGGTGCGATGCCGAACTGCTCCGCGACGATCTGCGCGTAAGCCGTCTGGTGGCCCTGCCCGCTCGATTGCGTGCCTATCAAAATCGTAATGTCGCCATCTGGATCGAGCCGCACCTGCGCGGTTTCCTCGCCCATCGTGCCGCAGACCTCGACATAGGTGCCGAGGCCGATGCCGCGCACCAGTCCCTGCTTCTTCGCGGCCTTCGCGCGTTTGGGAAATTCCTTCCAGTCGGCGACATCCATTGCGCGCTTCATGTGTGCAGAGAAGTCACCCGAGTCATAAATTTTCCCGGTGGCTGTCTTGTAGGGCATTGCCTTCGGCTGAATGAAATTCTTGCGGCGGATCGCGTCCGGCGTCATGCCGAGCTTGCGCGCCGCCGCGTCGACCAGGCGCTCGACCACATAGGCGGCCTCGGGACGTCCGGCGCCGCGATAGGCGTCCACCGGCACCGTGTTGGTAAACACCGTGCGGACGCGGCAATGGAACGCCTGAATGTCGTAAAGACCCGGCAGCATTCCCGCGCCGCCGTTCGGAATGTACGGGCCGAAGGTCGAAAGATACGCGCCCATGTCGCCCATCAGATCGACGTCCATGCCAAGGAACTTGCCGTCTCCCGCCAGTGCCATGCGCGCGGTGGTCACATTGTCGCGACCCTGCGCATCGCCGACGAAGTGATCGGCACGCTCGGCGGTCCACTTCACCGTCTTTTTCAGCTTGCGCGCGGCAACCGCCGCCAGCGCGTATTCGCGGTAAGGGAAAAGCTTGGTGCCGAAGCCGCCGCCGACGTCCGGACAGATCACCCGCATCTTGTCGACGGGAATGTTGAGAACGTTCTGGCAGAGAATATCGCGCAGCCGATGGCTGCCCTGGCTGCCGATGGTCAGCGTCAGATGATCGCGCCGGGCATCGTACTCGCAGACGACCGCGCGGGTTTCCATATAGTTGGTGATGATGCGCGGATTGACGATGGTGATTTCGGCGATCGCATGCGCCGTCGCGAAGGCCGCTTCCGTTGCTTTCCTGTCGCCGATAGCCGTATCGAACAGGACGTTGCCGGCATGATCAGGCCAGACCTGCGGCGCGTCCTTCTTCACCGCGTTGACCAGACCGATAGCCGCAGGCAGCGCGGTCCACTCGACCCGAATCGCCTCGATCGCATCCCGCGCCTGCTCGACGGTGTCCGCCACGACGAAGGCAACCGAGTCACCGACGTGCCGCACGACATCGCGCGCGAGGATTGGATACGGAGGTCCGGTAAAAGGCTCGTCAGGGAGATTGAACAGACAGGGAAGACCGCCGAGGTCCTTGACGTCATCGGCGGTGAGGATCGCAGCGACGCCCGGCAATCCCCGCGCCTGCGACACATCGAGCTTGAATTTCGCATGCGCATGCGGAGACCGCAGCACAAGGGCATGCATCGCCGCAACCGGGGTGTAGTCGTCGGTGTAGCGGCCCTTGCCGCGGATGAGAGCGTCGTCCTCCTTGCGAAGAACGCTTTGACCGACACCGAATTTGACAGGAGCCATGATATCTCCAACTGCAATCTGGAACGTTTCTAAGCTCCATCATGCAGCGGAATGGCTGGAAGCGCAAATGGGCTCTAGTGTCCTGAATCCGAAGTTCGCTTCATTTTGCAGCACCTTCCGGAGCGAACTTCGGATTCAAAAGGACACTAGAAAATACAAATTCTAGTGTGGTTTTGGTTCGCAAGCCCGCAAAAAGGACGCGCCGTAGAAATGATGCGGACTTGCGAACCACCACACTAGGGTCGCACCAGTCGCACGAGCCAGCGCTTTCCGAACAGCAACAGTATGCAGCTTCCGTAAACGGCGGCAGCCACCACGATCAAAATTCCGAGAGCGGTTTC
>JAGVII010000760.1 GCA_020056155.1 Afipia sp. | reverse complement strand
CTTTGACGAGAGGCAGCTCCGAGGCCCCGGACCACATGCGCTCGACATCTGCATAGGCCGTCTGATGGCGGACGTCACGCCGCAGCCAGGCCCGAAAGGCAGCGCGCGTCGAGCCCGCGACCTCGTCCGCATGCATCGCGGCGAACCATGTCACCGCCTCGCGCGAGATGGGGTCCAGATCCTTGTCCAGTTCGTCATCGTCGATCCACTCGGGATTATTGCCCACGGGAGCAGCCTCTTTCACGCGGGCCGACAGATGCCCAGTCCAGATAAGCTCTCACTATCTGGAGACGATCTAAAGTGCGAGATTTCTGACGGCGCGGATAAATTATTCGCGAGCGCGATCCAGGGCTGCGCGCAGATGCATCATGACCTTGACCATCTGGCTGAAGGCCGTCTGCGTCGGGACACCGGCTGACCGGCCTATTTCCTCGAAAGTTTGTCCGTCCAGCCGCGCCAGGAACACGCTGCGCGGCTTTTGCGGCACCTGATCGAGCGCGGTTTGCAGGATTGCCAGTTCCTGCCGCGACAGCAACACGCGTTCCGGCGACGGCGCCTCGTCCACCAGCCGATCGAGGACGTCCTCTCCGTTGTCGAGGAAGGGCAACAGCCGTTGCCGCCGGGCGAGATCGATCGAGAGATTGTTGGCCGTGCGGAAAATATAGGCCTGCACGTTATCGACCGGGCCAAGCGGGGCTGCCGTCAGAAGACGGAGGAAGGTTTCCTGGGTCAGGTCCGCAGCTGTTTCCGCCGAAGCGCCGCGCCGGCGCAGATAACGCTTCAGGTCGCCATTGTAGCGGCGAAACAACTGTTGAACGTCCCACATCGCCCTGTACCCAAACACATTCCCGCTGTCGCTCCCTTCGAATATCCGCGGAATTATTGCTGCACAATATCAACGATTTACATTCGCTCTAACCTGCGCGGTGCGCGTGACGGCATTTTCGGCAACGTACTTCCTGCCGCCGGCGAGCGCGCGCAAGGTCAATCGCCCGCGCAACGATGCCGCGCCGTAAGATGCGGCCGGGTTCACGATCCGGCGTTGGGGAACCGATAATCCTTGAACCGGTCACGCAGCGTCATCTTGTGGATCTTGCCGGTTGCCGTGTGCGGAATGTCGTCAACGAAGGCGACGTCGTCCGGTATCCACCATTTGGCGATCCTGCCGTTCATGAAATTCAGGATGTCGTCACCCGTGGCACCGTTCTCCTGCTTGAGACGCACGATCAGAAGCGGGCGCTCGTTCCATTTCGGATGATGAACGCCGATCACAGCGGCCTCCGCCACGGCGGGATGTCCGGCCGCGAGATTTTCCAGATCGATCGACGATATCCATTCGCCGCCCGACTTGATCACATCCTTGGAACGGTCGGTGATCCGCATGTATCCGTGCCGGTCGATGGTCGCGACGTCGCCGGTGTCGAAATATCCTTCGTCGTCGAGGATATCGGCATCGACCCGGTAATAGGCCTTCGACACCGCCGGACCGCTGACCTTGAGGCGTCCGAATGTCTTGCCGTCCCATGGCAGTTTGTTTCCGGCGTCGTCGGTGATCTTCATCTGGACGCCGAACGGCGGGAAGCCTTGAGTCTGCAGGATATCGAGACGCTCTTCGCCCGTGAGTTCCGTGAAGGGCGGTTTCAGCGCGGCAACCGTGCCGAGAGGACTCATTTCCGTCATGCCCCAGCCGTGGCGCACCCGGATGCCCCTATCGACGAACGCCTTGATCATGGAGCGCGGCATCGCCGAGCCGCCGCAAGCCACCGTTTTCAGATCGGGCAGCTTCAGTCCTTCGGCGGCCATGTAGTTGAGAAGCATCTGCCACACCGTCGGCACGCCCACGGTAAACGTGACCTTCTCGGATGTGAGCAGCTCGTAGACCGACGCGCCGTCCAGTTTGGCACCGGGCATCACCAGCCTGGCGCCCATCGATGGCGCGGAAAAAGCGGCGCCCCAGCTGTTGGCATGAAACATCGGCACCACCGGCATCACGGTGTCGGCGGCGCCGGTGCCGAGCGAATCGCCGGCATTGGCGATCAGGGCATGCAGCACGTTGGAGCGATGTGAATAGAGCACGCCCTTCGGATCGCCTGTGGTGCCGGAGGTGTAGCACATCGCGGCGGCGGTGTTCTCGTCGAACGTCTTCCAGGCGAAATCGCCGTCGACCGTGCCGATCCATTCTTCGTAAGAGACCGCGTTTTTCAGGTTGGTGTCCGGCATGTGCGCCCGGTCGGTGTAGATGATGTAGCGCTCGATGCCCGGAAGCATCGGAGCGATGGCTTCGAGCAGCGGCACGAAAGTGAGATCGATCATCACCACCCGGTCTCCGGCGTGATTGATGATCCAGGCGATCTGCTCCGGGAACAGGCGCGGATTCACCGTGTGGCAGACGGCCCCGATGCCCATGATGCCGTACCAGGCTTCCAGATGCCGCCAGGTGTTCCAGCCCAGCGTCGCAACGCGGTCGCCGGTCCTGACGCCGTCCTTGTCCAGCCGCTGCGCGACCTTCAGCGCGCGGGCGCGTATCTCGCGGTAGTTGGTCCGGTGGATCGGCCCTTCCACCGAGCGCGTGACGACCTCACTGTCTCCATGGATAGCGGCTGCGTGATCGATGATCCGGTTGCACAGCAGCGGCCAGTCCTGCATCAAACCCAGCATGCGAAACTCCTCCGATTTTCATAATCCAGGGACGAGTTCGGACCCTGCGCCTCAAGGTCCTTGAGGCGCATCCGTTCGTCCCGCGCCCCGAGCGGGCGCGCGGCGGGAATCAGTTCATTTCAGGGAGCCAACGGATCAACGTCGGCAAAGCCTATGACAGCCGATGCAGCAGTCAGTTCTGACTTCTGCTCGCGCTCAGTCCGGCGCGGGTGAAGGCCTCGACCCTTTGAGCGCCATTCACATAGACATTCTTGCTGGTCACTTCGCCAGCCTGGTTCACGGTGAACACATCCAGCATCTCGATCCTGGCCGTGAACGGCTTGCCGGCTGTATCGACCATGTCGATGATCATCAGCCATTCGAAAACCCAGAAATCGGCGCCGAAAAGCATGCGCCCTTCTTCAAACCTGAAGTCGACCGTGGCGAACAAATTTGCACAGTACTGCCGGAGGGCTTCGCGTCCCTTGATCGGCTCCGCTCCGTCGTGCACCCAGAAAACCGTATCCTCGGAATGAAGCGACGCGATCAGATCCGGATTCCGCGTTTTCCATCCGACATGGTAGCGATCAAACAACGCCCGCGTATCAAGGTTTTTTTCAGCCAGTTGCGCTCTCGACATTCCATCCTCCCATTTCATTTTGTTATGGAGGATCATTTACCGACTACAAGTCGGTAAGTCAAGAGATCTGAAAATGCACTGTCCGCGGCGAAGCGGAAAGTCGTCACGAGTCCTTTTGAAGGCCGTACAGCATGCTCCTCAGGGTCGCGCAGTAAACGCGCGCGACCGCGACGGGATTGTCGGATGCGCCGGTTGCCAGCGCGGCTTCCATGACAGCACCGGCAACAAGCCGGGCAGCGGACTCAACCTGCTTGCGGGACGCTTTCGGCCCCATGATCGCCACAAGGCCGCTGTGGATCGACGCAAAGAAGTGCTGGTCGTCGATTTCCCGCCACCGCTGCAAGCCCAGCACAACCGGCCCATCGATCAGAATCAGCCGGCGCAATCCGGGCTCGCTCGCAGCCTTCAGGTATCCGAGAAGATTCATCGCGATGGTTTCGGGCGTGCGCGGACCCTTGTTGGCCGCAAGGCGCGAATTGAGCTGGCTCGCCAGCTCCGCCTGCACCCGATCGAGCACCACTTCGAAAATGGACTGCTT
>JAGVII010000089.1 GCA_020056155.1 Afipia sp. | reverse complement strand
CGAAGGCACCAATGTCGAGGAAGGCAAGAAGATCATCAACGAATCCGGCCTGAACGTGCTGTCGGCGAACGATCTCGACGACGCCGCGCAGAAGATCGTCAACGCCGTGAAGGGAAAGTAAGCCGATGTCCGTCCTGATCGACAAGAACACCAAGGTCATCTGCCAGGGCTTCACCGGCAAGAACGGCACCTTCCATTCGCAGGGCGCCATCGACTACGGCACCAAGATGGTCGGCGGCACCTCGCCCGGCAAGGGCGGCACCACGCATCTCGGTCTGCCGGTGTTCGACACCGTGCAGGAAGCGCGCGACAAGACCGGCGCAGATGCCTCGGTGATCTACGTTCCGCCGCCGGGCGCCGCTGATGCGATCTGCGAAGCCATCGACGCGGAAGTGCCGCTCATCATCTGCATCACCGAGGGCATCCCGGTGCTGGACATGGTGCGGGTGAAGCGCTCGCTGTCAGGCTCGAAGTCGCGTCTCATTGGCCCGAACTGTCCGGGCGTCGTGACCGCGGGCGAATCGAAAATCGGCATTATGCCGGCCAACATTTTCAAGCCGGGCAACGTCGGCATCGTCTCGCGCTCCGGCACGCTGACCTATGAAGCCGTGTTCCAGACCACGCAGGCCGGCCTTGGCCAGACCTCGGCGGTCGGCATCGGCGGCGACCCGGTCAAGGGCACCGAATTCATCGACGTGCTCGAACTGTTCCTGGCCGACGAGAAGACCAAATCGATCATCATGATCGGCGAGATCGGCGGCTCTGCCGAGGAAGACGCGGCGCAGTTCCTCAAGGACGAAGCCAAGCGCGGCCGCAAGAAGCCGATGGTCGGGTTTATAGCCGGCCGCACCGCGCCTCCGGGCCGCCGCATGGGTCATGCCGGCGCGATCGTGTCCGGCGGCAAAGGCGACGCCGAATCGAAGATCGCGGCGATGGAAGCGGCCGGGATTACGGTCTCCCCGTCGCCCGCGCGGCTTGGAACGACGCTTCTCGAAATATTGAAAGCCTAGTTCAGTCCTTGGTTCTTTTCAGCGCGAAGTTTTGCCCTAAATAGGGTAAAAGGTGCGGCCCAAACACGATGCCGATACCAAATCGGGCGATTTCTCCCGATTTTTCCGCGCGATGCAATCAATCAGGACGCAATCATGTCTCGCCAGGACGCGAACGCCAACTTCGCTCTCACTTCCTTCCTCGACGGTGCCAACGCCACTTACATCGACCAGCTGTACGCTCGCTACGAGAACGACCCGTCTTCGGTCGATCCGGACTGGGTGGATTTCTTCAAGACCCTGAAGGATCAGCCGGCGGACGTTGCGAAAAACGCGCAGGGCCCGTCCTGGGAAAAGGCCAACTGGCCGACCACGCCAAATGACGATCTGACCAACGCGCTCGACGGCAACTGGGCGCAGGTCGAAAAGGCCGTCGGCGGCAAGATCGCAGCCAAGGCGCAGGCCGCCGGCAGCAACCTCACCTCGGCTGACGTCCAGCAGGCCACGCGCGACTCGGTGCGCGCTCTGATGCTGATTCGCGCCTATCGCATGCGCGGTCACTTCCACGCCAATCTCGATCCGCTCGGCATCGAGGGCCAGAAGGATCACGAAGAACTCGATCCGCGCTCCTACGGCTTCACCGACGCGGATTTCGACCGCAAGATTTTCCTCGATCATGTACTGGGTCTGGAAACCGCAACGCTGCGCGAGATCGTGGCGATCTGTCAGCGCACCTACTGCCAGACGCTCGGTGTTGAATTCATGCACATCTCGAATCCCGCGCAGAAGAGCTGGATTCAGGAGCGCATCGAAGGCCCGGACAAGGAAATCAGCTTCACCCGTGAAGGCCGCCGCGCCATCCTGATGAAGCTCGTCGAAGCCGAAGGCTTTGAGAAATTCTGCGACCTGAAATTCACCGGCACCAAGCGTTTCGGTCTCGATGGCGCGGAATCGCTGATTCCCGCGCTCGAACAGATTATCAAGCGCGGCGGCAATCTCGGCGTGCAAGACATCGTGCTCGGCATGCCGCATCGCGGACGCTTGAACGTGCTGACCCAAGTGATGGGCAAGCCGCATCGCGCGCTGTTCCATGAATTCAAGGGCGGCTCGGCGAACCCCGACGAAGTCGAGGGTTCGGGCGACGTGAAGTACCATCTCGGCGCTTCGTCGGACCGCGAGTTCGACGGCAACAAGATCCATCTGTCGCTGACCGCCAACCCGTCGCATCTGGAAATCGTCGAGCCGGTCGTGCTCGGAAAGGTGCGCGCCAAGCAGGACCAGAACGGCGATCCGCCGGACCAGCGCATTTCGGTGCTGCCGCTGCTGATGCACGGTGACGCGGCGTTCGCCGGTCAGGGCGTGGTGGCGGAATGTTTCGCGCTGTCTGACCTGAAGGGCTACCGCACCGGTGGCTCGCTGCATTTCATCGTCAACAACCAGATCGGGTTCACGACCTATCCGCGCTATTCGCGCTCGTCGCCGTATCCGTCCGACGTCGCCAAGATGATCGACGCGCCGATCTTCCATGTGAACGGCGACGATCCGGAAGCGGTGGTGTTCGCAGCGAAGGTGGCGATCGAGTATCGGCAAAAGTTCCACAAGCCTGTCGTCATCGATATGTTCTGCTATCGCCGCCACGGACACAACGAAGGCGACGAACCGGCATTCACCAATCCGGTGATGTACAAGAAGATCGCGACGCATCCGACCACGCTCGACATCTATGCCAAGCGTCTGATCGCCGATGGCGTGATGACCGAAGGCGAGATCGACAAGGCGAAGGCCGACTGGCGTGCGCGCCTCGACGCCGAGCTTGAGGCGGGAAGCGGTTACAAGCCGAACAAGGCCGATTGGCTCGATGGCAAGTGGGCGGGTTTCAAGTCGGCTGACCTCGGCGAGGATCCGCGCCGTGGCAACACAGGCGTTGCCATCGACGAACTCAAGGATATCGGCCGCAAGATCACCAAGGTGCCGGATGGTTTCCGTCTTCATCGTACCGTGCAGCGTTTTCTCGACGCCCGCATGAAGGCGATCGAGAACGGCGAGGGCATCGACTGGGCGACCGGCGAGGGGCTGGCCTTCTGCACGCTGATGAAGGAGGGGCACAATGTCCGCCTGTCAGGTCAGGACTCGGAGCGCGGCACGTTCTCGCAGCGTCATTCGGTGCTGTTCGATCAGGAAGACGAGAGCCGCTACACGCCGTTCAACCATATCGGCGACAATCAGGGTCACTACGAGGTCATCAACTCGCTGCTGTCGGAAGAGGCGGTGCTCGGTTTTGAATACGGCTATTCGCTTGCCGAACCGAACGCGCTGACGATCTGGGAAGCCCAGTTCGGCGATTTCGCCAACGGGGCGCAGGTGCTGTTCGATCAGTTCATCTCGTCGGGCGAGCGCAAGTGGCTGCGCATGTCGGGCCTCGTCTGCATGCTGCCGCACGGTTACGAGGGTCAGGGACCGGAGCATTCCTCCGCGCGCCTCGAGCGTTTCCTGCAGATGTGCGCCGAAGATAACATGCAGGTCGTCAATATCACGACGCCTGCGAATCTGTTCCACGCGCTGCGCCGCCAGTTGAAGCGGGATTACAAAGAAGAGGATTTGACTTCCGAGGGCCTGCAAATCTTCACCACGTTCGATCCGCGCATTCAGAAAAATACCGAACAGGCGCTCGACGCGCGCATCGCGCAACTGGAAAAACAATACAAAATCCCCGCCGGGCGATTGGAAGGCGCGGTGGTCGTGGCGCGCAACGATAACGGCGAGGTGCT
>JAGVII010000611.1 GCA_020056155.1 Afipia sp. | reverse complement strand
GCGGGAAAGCGGTGTCCCGCGCGACGCTCAAAGGCCTGGTGCTGATCGCGCCCGCGCCGGATTTCACCGAAGAGCTGATGTGGAAAGGTTTCTCGCAGGAGATCCGCGACGAGATCATGACAAGGGGCGTGTGGCACCGGCCCTCCGACTACGGCGAGGCCTATCCCATCACCCGCAACCTGATCGAGGAGGGCCGCAACCACCTGCTGCTCGGTGGCACCATCGATGTCGGATGCCCGGTGCGCATCCTGCAGGGCGCGCAGGACCCCGACGTGCCGTGGCGTCATGCCTTCGCGCTGACGCACTGCCTGCCGAGCGACGATGTGGTGCTGACGCTGGTGCAGGACGGCGATCACCGGCTGTCGCGGCCGCAGGACATCGCGCGCATGCTGGGCGCGGTGAGCGAACTGGCGAGCGGGTAGCCATAGTCGTCATTCCGGGGCACGTGCGGCATCAGCCGCGCGTGAACCCGGAATCCCGAAAAGTTCATCCCGTCACTTCTGGATTCCGGGTCGCTCGCGAGTACTCGCGCCCCGGAATGACGAGTCAGATCAGAGCCGCCGACCACTCGTTCCGCACATCTTCATCGGCGTCATGTGAGCGCGCGGCAAGCTCGGAAAATTCCGCGCGCGGCAAAAGCCGCGACAACGCCCACACCGCAGCACCCCGCACCAGCGGGCTCGCATCCCCGAGCAGGCGGCGCGCGTCAGGGATCAGCGCCGCATCGTTGCTGTTGCCGATCGCGGTGAGCACATTGCGCATGAAGCGATCGCGGCCGATCCGCTTGACCGGCGATTTGGTGAACAGCGCGCGGAACGCCGGATCGTCGAGCCGCGCCAGTTCGGCGAGCGACGGACCGCGCAGTTCATCGCGCGCCGCGAGCTTTGCCTCGTGGCCCTCCTGCGCGAACTTGTTCCACGGGCAGACGCTCAGGCAATCGTCGCAGCCGTAGATGCGGTTGCCGATGGCTTCGCGATGCTCGCGCGGAATCGCGCCCTTGTGCTCGATGGTCAGATACGAAATGCATTTGCGCGCATCGAGGCGATACGGCGCGGGAAACGCGTTGGTCGGGCAGATGTCGAGACAGGCCTGACACGATCCGCAGTGATCGATGTCGGCGGCATCGCGCGGCAGCTCCAGCGTGGTGAAGATCGCGCCGAGAAACAGCCACGAGCCGTACTCGCGCGAGACGAGATTGGTGTGCTTGCCCTGCCAGCCGAGACCGGCCGCATGGGCCAGCGGCTTCTCCATCACCGCGGCCGTATCGACAAACACCTTCACATCGCCGCCGGCGGTGGCCAGCAGCCAGCGCGCCAGCGTCTTCAGCCGCTTCTTGATCAGGTCGTGATAGTCGTCGCCGCGCGCATAGACCGAAATGTTGCCGCGTGTTGTCTGTTCGAGCAGCGCCAGCGGATTTTCGTCGGGGCCGTAGTTCATGCCCAGCATGATCACCGAACGCACGTCGCTCCACAGCACCTTTGGGCTGGCGCGGCGCGCCGGCTCGCTGGCGAGCCAGTTCATGTCGCCATGCGATCCGTCGTCGAGAAAATTCTGCAGCCGTTCGCGCGCGCCTTCGATGGCGTCCGGATCGGTGATGCCGAGGGTGCCAAAGCCGATGGCGCGGGCCTGCTCGATCAGCGCGGCCTTGACCGCGGCTGAATCGGCATGATTTGCGTCGACAAGAGTTGTGCCGGTCAGAAATCGAGATCCACGTAGTGGGCCGACGCCGGGACGCCCGCCATCCACTCGCTCAGCAACGGGCGGAACGACGGGCGGGATTTGATCCGCACGTACCACGCCTTGGCTGCGTCGTCCTCGTTCCATGGCACATCGCCCAGATAGTCCAGCGCCGACAGATGGGCTGCGGCAGCCAGATCGGCATAGGTGAGCTGATCGCCGGCGAGAAAATTCCGCGTCCGCGCCAGCCAGCCGATATAGGCCAGATGATAGCGCACATTTGCCTTGGCGGCGCGCAGAACGTCGGTCGAGGGCGGCCCGCCGCCATGCTCGGGTTTCATGAACCGCTTGTAGATGCGCTCGGTGACCAGCGGCCCGCTGGCTTCCTCAAAAAACTTGTCGTTGAACCACGACATCAGACGCCGCACCTCGATGCGGTCGTTCATCGCGCGCGGCAGCAACCGGTGATCGCCCAGTGGCGCGCCGTGAATCTCATCGAGGAACTCGGCGGCGAGACCGGCGCCCGGCATCGCGGGCGTGCCCTCGGCAATCAGCACCGGCGTCTCGCCCGCCGGGTTCAGCGCCAAGAAGGCTTCGCGCCGATCCCAGACCAGTTCTTCCACCAGCCGCGTGTCGAGCCCGTGTTCGCCGAGTGCCAGCCGCACGAAGCGCGACCGCGGGCAAAACGGATGATGGAACAGTGTGAACATGTAGCTGGAGAGTCCGGTTGGATTTAACCCAGTGATAGTCCGGTTAGGTTTAACAAAGGGTCTCGAATGGCGGTTAACGGGTCAGATGGAAAAGCCTGATAAGCAGGCAAACGGCCATTTGCCAATACTCTATTTCATTGATTGGGCGTTGCGGCGACTTTCCGAATGGGCGACAAGGACGCCGC
>JAGVII010000146.1 GCA_020056155.1 Afipia sp. | reverse complement strand
ATGAAGGGCGGCAAGCGGATTCTTGAAACGGATTCGGTCGTGGTCTGCGAGGAACACGGCAACGATCCGACGCATAGCGTGTCGCGCTATATCCTCGAACAGACGCCGATGAAGGCGATCATCCACGATCCGGCGACCGATCGCTTCGAGGCGCTGACGCAACTGTCCACGCTGGACCGTATCAAGGTCGCCTCGCACGTCGGCTACAACGTGTTCGCGACATCGAGCGCGTTCTGGGAACAGCGCATCTACAGCATGAATTCTGGCAACGCGCGCCGCGCCATGACGCGATAGGAAGTGGCGCAATGAAAGACCGAAAGATTTAAACGATGGCCGTCCGCCGTTTGGCCCCGAAGGAAAAGCAGCCCGCCAGCTTCGCGTTCAGCGCGGAGAATCTGACGTGGGCGAAAGCCCAGATCGCGAAGTATCCGCCCGGCCGTCAGGCCTCGGCGGTGATTCCGATCCTGTGGCGCGTTCAGGAACAGCACGAGGGCTGGGTGTCGGAAGTGGCGATCCGCGCGGTCGCCGATCTGCTTGAGATGCCCTACATCCGCGTGCTGGAAATCGCGACCTTCTACACGATGTTCCAGCTCGAGCCGGTGGGCAAGAAGGCGCATGTGCAGGTCTGTGGCACGACACCGTGCATGCTGCGCGGCTCGAAGGAGCTGATCGAAGTCTGCAAGGAACGCATTCACCACGACCCGTTTCATGTCTCGGCTGACGGCAATTTCAGCTGGGAAGAGGTCGAGTGCCTCGGCGCCTGCGTGAACGCGCCCATGGTGATGATCTGGAAGGACACCTACGAGGATCTGACGCCGGAGAGCCTCGGCAAGGTGCTGGATGGCTTTGCGTCCGGCAATCCGCCGAAGCCCGGTCCGCAGATCGATCGCCAGTTTGCGGCGCCCGTGACCGGCCTGACCTCGCTCACGTCCGACGCCAACAACGACAACAAGGGCGGCTCATCCGCGCCGAACAAGCCGGCGTTGAGTGACGCCGATTCCAAGAAGCAGACCGAATCCGCCAACGTGCAGGAGCGTCCGTCGCCGAAGCCGCCGATGGGCGACGCGACGGCGAAAAAGCCTCCGAAAGGGGACAAGTCATGACGGGAGCCGCGCTTCGTTACATCGCGCTTCATGCTGTCTGCGCCGCGGTGTTCATCTTTTTTCTGAATTTCTACATTCTGAAAACCGAACTTCAGTCCGCCGTGTTCTGGGCCATCGGGTTCGGCGTGATGGCGGGCGGGCTCGCGTATCAGCAATCCAAGCGTTCAGGGTCTTAAGGTAGCGAATATGCTCGACGACAAGGACCGCATTTTCCGCAATCTCTACGGGCTCGACGACTGGGGCCTCGAGGGCGCGCGCCGCCGTGGCGCGTGGGACGGCACCAAGGCGATCATCGACAAGGGCCGCGACTGGATCGTCAACGAGATGAAGGCATCGGGCCTGCGCGGGCGCGGCGGTGCGGGATTCCCGACCGGCATGAAATGGTCGTTCATGCCGAAGGACAACGCCGACGGTCGTCCGAGCTATCTCGTGGTCAACGCCGACGAATCCGAGCCGGGCACCTGCAAGGATCGCGAGATCATGCGGCATGATCCGCATCTGCTGGTCGAAGGCTGCCTGATCGCGAGCGCCGCCATGGGCGCGCATGTCTGTTACGTCTATGTGCGCGGCGAATTCATCCGCGAGCGCGAGCATCTGCAGGCTGCGGTCGATCAGGCGTATGAGGCCAGGCTGATCGGCAAGGACAACATCCACGGCTATCCGTTCGACATGTATGTCCACCACGGGGCCGGTGCGTATATCTGCGGCGAGGAAACCGCACTTCTCGAAAGCCTCGAGGGCAAGAAGGGCCAGCCACGCCTGAAGCCGCCGTTCCCGGCGAACGTCGGTCTCTATGGCTGCCCGACCACGGTCAACAATGTGGAATCGATTGCCGTCGCACCGGACATTCTGCGGCGTGGCGCTGCGTGGTTCGCGGGCATCGGCCGCGCCAACAATGTCGGCACCAAGCT
>JAGVII010000533.1 GCA_020056155.1 Afipia sp. | reverse complement strand
TCATCGCGCGTTACCCGGGGCCCTTCGAGGAGCGTTCGCGTGAGGGGCTCTACAAGGCTCTGCAGCGTTTTGTGTTTGTCGGATATGATTCAGCGTCCGGAATCAGCACGCTTCGCGTCGAAGCCTTCAACGCCGAAGACGCCAAGCGGCTGAACGTTGCGCTTCTTGACGGCGGCGAACGGTTGGTCAATCGACTGAATGCTCGGGCCGTTGAAGACGCCGTGCGCGACGCTGCGGCGAACAAGCAGCTTGCGCGTGAACGTCTGGATCAGGCGCAACGGAGTATCACGGCCTTTAGAAACGAAGCGCGATTCGTCGACCCTAAACTTGCTGCGACCGAATCCTCGGAACTGATTGGAAGCCTGCGCGCCGCTCTGGCGAATTTGATGGCGGAGCGCAGTCAGATTGCGGCCCAGGCGCCCCAAAGCCCGCAACTGGCGGCGCTTGACGAGCGAATCCGCGCCTATGAGCGTCAGGTGTCGGAAGAGCGCGCCAAGATCGCAGGCCCCGAGTCTTCCCTGGCGCCTCGCGTCGGGCGGTATGAGGATCTGGTGCTGACCCGAGAACTGGCCGATCGCGAATACAGCCAGGCGACCGCCAGACTGGTTTCTGCACAACAGGATGCGCAGAGGCAGAAACTCTACTTGGAGCGGATCGTGGCCCCTAATGCGCCGGACAAGGCTTCTCGCCCTGGGCGATTGGCCGCGCTGTTGAAAGTGTTCGGCGGTGCGATGCTGCTTTACGGCGTGGCGTGGATGATCTGGGCCGGAGTTCGCGAACACAGGCAGGATTGATGACGTCCGAGAAACCTGCTTGTGGGCTAATGGTCGAAAATCTTTCTAAGACCTATCTGAATCGGAGCGAACCCGTATTCAGGGACCTGTCGTTCGATCTCGCTCGGGGGGGGCGCCTTGCGCTGCTCGGGCGGAACGGGCAGGGCAAGTCGACCTTGATCAAGATGTTGGGTGGGGTGGTGCCGGCGACGACCGGCGCCATCGCATGGAGCATGACTTCGTCGTGGCCGATCGGCTTTGGCGGCGGCTTTCAGGGCAGCTTGAGCGGAATTGATAATATCAGGTTCCTAAGCCGCATTTATAGTCGAGATTACAGTGAGATGCTGGCGCTCGTCGATGACTTTGCCGAATTGGGAAGTTCGCTTAAAATTCCGGTCAAACACTATTCTTCAGGCATGAGAGCCCGTTTGGCCTTCGGTCTATCGCTCGCGATTGAGTTTGACTGCTATTTGATCGACGAACTTGTCGCCGTCGGCGATTCACGGTTTCAAGAGAAATGCCAGAGAGAATTGTTTCAAAGGCGCGCCGGCAGGTCGTTCATCATGGCGTCGCATGATACTGGTCTTATCGCATCGCATTGTGACCAGGCTCTAATCATCGAGGGCGGTAGAGCGAAATTGTTCGACGATATCAATGTCGCGGTAGATGTCTATACTTGGCTCAGGGCAACATGAGTTCTCAGATTAAGGTTTGCCTGCTTTATCTTCCAGGAGCGTGGAACGACGTCTGGATGGAAGCCTTGAGGTCTGCCGCCCTGGCTGCGGAGTGGGACTTTCTCGACGCGTGCGGGCCGACGTCTGCGGTTCGAGCTGATGCCAACACTTTAATCGTTTCCTTCGATCTCAACGCCGCTCGGCTGCTGGAGCCGGACCATTGGTGCATATTGCATGCGTCGCCAGAGTCTGTTCTGTCCTATCTGACGGACATCAGGGGACAGGCGCAGACCGAGCTGCAGAATCTGTGGGAGGCCTCGCATCGGTTAGCCGCCGCAGCGCAGGTTTCCGCATTGCCTGCGACCGTGCTGAATGCCGAGTGTGACGTAATCGACGTTCCGTATCTCGGTGAGGTAAAGCGGGGCGCCGAAATTACGAGAGCTTCGTTTGCCGGCGAAGGCGCGAAGGTTCTCAATATCTACCGATCATTGCCTATTCCGGTGGGAGCAAAATTCTTCATACCGGTTGAGATGTGGGTAGCCGGCGATGGCAAGTTGCCGTCACACGACTGGATTGATCTCACAGGAC
>JAGVII010000630.1 GCA_020056155.1 Afipia sp. | reverse complement strand
GTAATAATCGATCCAGTCGTCCATCGGCTTTGTCCGGACTGGCATGATCCCGAAAAGTGGAGACCGGTTTTCGGGAAGATCATGCCTCTAGATGTTATGGCATGGGTCCCGGAAACCAGCGGTTTTCGGACGATCATGCCTCCAAGGGAGGGGTTCCCATCCGGGAACCGGCGGGCCTGGGATGTGTTAGTTGGTGGTGTCCCGAATCCGAAGTTCGCCGGATCGTGCGTCGCGCTCCATAGCGAACTTCGGATTCGAAGGACACCAGAAAGTTATGATTCCAGTGAGGTTTTGGTTCGCAAGCCCGCAAAAGGGTGAACTGCAGCAATGATGCGGACTTGCGAACGACCACACTGGCGATCACTGTCCATCGCCTGATGTCTGTTTCCTAGCAGGAAGGTTCCGTCGTGAGCAAAACCAAGAATGGCGTTTCCGCCGAACTCGATACCCCCACCGACCTCGACAATGCTGCCGTGACCAAGGTGTCGGCTGCACTCAACACGCTGCTGGCGGATGCCTTCGCGCTTTACCTGAAGACGAAGAATTTCCACTGGCATATCAGCGGACGCCATTTCCGCGATTATCACCTCCTGCTCGACGAGCAGTCCGACCAGATTTTCGCCACGACCGACCAGTTGGCGGAACGTGTCCGCAAGATCGGCGGAAACACCATCCGCTCGATCGGCCATATCGCCAAGCTCCAGACCCTCAAGGACAACGACGAGAAGTTCGTGCCGCCGCGCGAGATGCTGCGCGAACTGATGGAAGACAACAAGAAGGTCGCCGCCGCCATGCGCAAGGCGCACAAGGTCTGCGACGATGCCGACGACGTTGCCTCCGCCAGCATTCTCGAGAACTTCATCGATGAAACCGAGCGCCGGACCTGGTTCCTGTTCGAGGCCACCCGCCAGGAAGGCGGCAACGAGGCGTGATCTCAAGGGACCCGGTCCCCTGGAAGGTCAGGCCATCTGAACGACGTGGCAAGTTGTTGTGCCGCGCGCCAGCAGCTTGCCTGCGGAAATGCGCAAGCCGGCGGTGCGCTTTTCATGAACGAAGGCGTCATGGCCGGGCTTGTCCCGGCCATCCCGATAACCATTGCACAGTGCCAGAATAGTCGAGATCACCGGGACGTAGGCGAGGGAAGCCTGGATTACGCCCGCTTCTTCTCGCGCATCAGATCGGCGAACCGCCTGAACAGGTAATGCGAGTCGCGCGGGCCGGGTGAGGCTTCGGGGTGGTACTGCACCGAGAACACCGGCTTGTCGGCCAGCGCGATGCCGCAGTTCGAGTCGTCGAACAGCGAGATATGTGTTTGCTGAACGTTGTTCGGCAGCGTGGTCTTGTCCACCGCGAAGCCGTGGTTCATCGACGTGATCTCGACCTTGCCGGTGGTGAGGTCCTTCACCGGATGATTGGCGCCGTGATGGCCCTGATGCATCTTCATGGTCTTGCCGCCGACGGCGAGGCCGAGCATCTGGTGGCCGAGGCAGATCCCAAATGTGGGCGTGCCGGATTCGATCACCTTCTTGATGACGGGCACCGCATATTCGCCGGTCGCCGCCGGATCGCCGGGGCCGTTCGACAGGAACACGCCGTCCGGCTTCATCGCCAGAATGTCTTCAGCCGAGGTCTTCGCGGTCACGACCGTGACCTTGCAGCCTTCGCCGGCCAGAAGCCGCAGGATGTTGCGCTTGATGCCGTAGTCGATGGCGACGACGTTGAATTCAGGCTTGTCCTGCTTGCCGAAACCCTTCTCCCATTCCCACGGCGTCTCGTCCCAGGTGAAACGCTGGGCGCTGGTCACCATCGGCACGAGGTCCATGCCCTCGAGACCGGGCCATTCGCGTGCTTCTTCCTTGAGGCCGTGCAGGTCGAACTTGCCGTCTTTCGCGTGCGCGATCACGGCGTTGGGCATGCCCTTGTCGCGGATCAGCGCGGTCAGCGCCCGGGTGTCGATGCCCGACAGGCCGATGATGCCGCGCGCCTTCAGCCATGCGTCGAGATGCTTGGCGGAGCGATAGTTCGACGGATCGGTGATCGCCGCGCGCAGGATCACGCCGCGCGCGCCCGGCGTCGCCGCCATGTTCACCGTTTCGATGTCTTCGTCGTTGGTTCCGACATTCCCGACGTGGGGAAATGTGAAAGTAATGAGCTGCCCGGCATAGGACGGATCGGTGAGGATTTCCTCATAACCGGTCATCGCCGTATTGAAGCAGACCTCGCCAACGGCCTGACCTTCTGCGCCGAGGCCGAAGCCTTCCAGCACGGTGCCATCGGCAAGCACGAGGAGCGCGGTCGGTTTGAGGTCCGGCCAGGCTGAAGAGTTATCTGATGTCGTCATAAGTGCATCACATAACCCCTGTGCCGCGGCGCGTCAAAGGCAGAAGCGCCGGAAATTCATGTCATTTGCACATATTTGACACCCGGCGAACGCT
>JAGVII010000538.1 GCA_020056155.1 Afipia sp. | reverse complement strand
TCTCAAGCGCCAGCTGCATGTAACGAAGATCGTCGGAACTCGATTCAACAGGCGGCACGATTTTCAGTTACTTCTCCGAAGGCTCCTCAACGTCATGGCCGGACTTGTTCCGGCCATCCACGTCTTTCCTGATAGATATCCTAAAGACGTGGATGCCCGGCATAAAGCCGGGCATGACGAAAGAAAGAACATGTTGACCGTCTTTGACTGCGGCAATCACTTCCGCAGAACCACCGGGCGCGGCGGTTCGTCCTCGCCCGACAGTTCGCCCAGCACGGCCTCGAAATCCTTGGCCTCGCGGAAATTGCGATAGACCGAGGCAAAACGGACATAGGCCACGTCGTCGAGCTGGCGCAGATGCTCCATCACGGTCTCGCCGATGACCTCCGAGGAAATCTCCGCCTCGCCGCCGCTTTCAAGCTCGCGCACGATGGCCGACACCATCTTCTCGACGCGTTCGGGATCGACCGGGCGCTTGCGCAGGCTGATCTGCAGCGAGCGCACCAGCTTGTCGCGATCGAACGGAACGCGGCGGCTGTTGCGCTTGATGACGGTGAGTTCGCGAAGCTGCACCCGCTCGAAGGTGGTGAAGCGGAAGTTGCACGCCATGCAGACGCGCCGCCGCCGGATCACGGCCGAATCTTCCGTCGGCCGTGAATCCTTCACCTGCGTATCGAGACTGTTGCAGCTTGGGCAACGCATCTTTTCCCCCTACCTGGCCGTCATTGCGAGGAGCGCAAGCGACGAAGCAATCCACGTCTTGCTTGTAGCTCTGGATTGCTTCGCTTCGCTCGCAATGACGAACATTCCCTTACTGATAGATCGGGAAGCGGCCGGTGAGTTCCTTCACCTTCTCCTTCACCGACGCCTCGACCAGAGGTGCCGCGCCTTCGCCCGACTGCGCGACGGCGTTCAGCACTTCCGAGATCAGCGCACCGACCTGCTTGAATTCGGCGACGCCGAAACCGCGCGTGGTCGCAGCCGGAGTGCCGAGGCGCAGGCCGGAGGTGACGAACGGCTTTTCGGGGTCGAACGGAATGCCGTTCTTGTTGCAGGTCAGACCGGCGCGAACCAGCGCCTTCTCCGAGACATTGCCCTTCAAGCCCTTCGGTCGCAGATCGACCAGCATCAGGTGATTATCCGTGCCGCCCGAGACGATCTCGAACCCGTTGGAGCGCAGCGTTTCCGCCAGAGCCTTGGCGTTCTCGACCACATTCCTGGCGTAGATCTTGAAGTCCGGCTGCAGCGCTTCCTTGAACGCGACGGCCTTGGCGGCGATCACGTGCATCAGGGGGCCGCCCTGCAGGCCGGGGAAGATCGCCGAGTTCAGCTTCTTGGCGATGGCCTCGTCATTGCTGAGGATCAAACCACCGCGCGGACCGCGCAGCGACTTGTGCGTGGTCGTCGTGGTCACGTGCGCGTACGGCACCGGCGAGGCATGGACCCCACCGGCGACGAGGCCGGCGAAATGCGCCATGTCCACGAGCAGATACGCGCCGACGCTGTCGGCGATTTCGCGGAAACGCTTGAAGTCCCAGCTGCGCGAATAGGCCGAGCCGCCGGCAATGATCAGCTTCGGCTTGATCTCTTCCGCCTGCTTCGCCACCGCATCCATATCGATGATCTGGTCCTCGCGGCGCACGGTGTAGTGCGCCGGCTTGAACCACTTGCCCGACATGTTGACCGGCGCGCCGTGGGTGAGGTGTCCGCCCGCTGCGAGATCGAGACCCATGAAGGTATCGCCCGGCTGCAACAGCGCCAGGAACACCGCCTGGTTCATCTGGCTGCCGGAGTTCGGCTGCACGTTGGCGAAATTCGCGCCGAACAGCTTCTTGGCGCGCTCGATGGCGAGATTTTCCGCGACGTCCACAAACTCGCAGCCGCCATAGTAGCGCGCGCCCGGATAGCCTTCCGCGTACTTGTTGGTCATCACCGAGCCCTGCGCCTCGAGAACGGCGCGGCTGACGATGTTCTCCGACGCGATCAGTTCGATCTCATGCTGCTGGCGACCGAGTTCGCCCTTGATCGCATTCGCGATCTCAGGGTCGGCCTGCGCGAGCGAGGCCGTGAAGAACGAGTCGGGAGCGGAAGCAGTCTTGGCGGATGAGCTCATGAAATGTCTCCACCGCCGCAGCCTTCGAGACGGCTACGGGCGGTCAGTTTAGGAGCATTTTCTAACGGAAAACCGGTTTCCACTTTTCCTGAAAATGCTCTGTGGTATCAAGGGCGGCAGTCGCGAGATACCATATCTGGCGGGGGTGGCCAAGTTCCAAGCCCGTGGGCCGCTATTTATGCCAGTCAGGCCCGTTTCGCGACCTTCCGGTGGGCCGGGTGCCAACGGGCCGGGGCGCAGAGCCGCACTGGAAGGCATTTTTGACCACTTCCTGAGTGCCTTCCGGCCCCGCCGGGGCCATTTTGCCCACGTTCCGGGTCCGGAACCGTCCGGGTTGGGCAACATAATTCAGGCTGGCGGTCGAAATTCCGGGAAATGGCGCTGGTGTAACCGCCCAAAAAACGGATGGCTCGCCTACAGCCGCGCGCAAAGGAACATCAGGTTCAGCGAGCACGCCGCCAGCAGAACCAGCATCAACGCGAC
>JAGVII010000370.1 GCA_020056155.1 Afipia sp. | reverse complement strand
TATTACGATCCGGAGCCTTCGGCTGATCGGCTTGAGCGCTACTACGACGATCCCACCAAAGCGGGAATTGTATTGGCAATGGTGTGGGCCGTCGTCGGCATGTTCGTCGGCGACTGGGTGGCTTGGCAGCTCGCCTATCCGAATCTGACCTTCGACGCGGCGTGGTCGAGCTTCGGTCGGTTGCGTCCTGTCCACACGTCAGGCGTCATTTTCGGATTCGGCGGCAACGCCCTGATCGCAACTTCGCTTTACGTTCTCCAGCGGACCTCGCGGGCGCGATTACCCGATCAGCTAAGTCCCTGGTTCGTGCTGCTTGGATACAACCTGTTCTGCGTGATCGCTGCGTCGGGCTACCTCATGGGCGTCACGCAGTCGAAGGAATACGCGGAGCCGGAGTGGTATGCGGACATCTTGCTGGTGATAGTGTGGGTCGTTTACTTCGGGATCTACCTGCGCACGCTGGCACGCCGCAAAGAGCCGCACATCTACGTCTCCAACTGGTACTACATGGCTTTTATTCTGGTCGTCGCCATCCTGCACATCGTCAACAACCTCGCAGTGCCGGTGTCGCTCGGACACGCCAAGAGCTATTCGGCCTTTTCGGGTGTCCAGGACGCGATGACGCAGTGGTGGTACGGCCATAACGCCGTGGCTTTCTTCCTGACCTCCGGCTTTCTGGGCATGATGTACTACTACATGCCGGTGCGCGCCGGACGGCCGATTTTTTCCTACCGTCTGTCCATCATCAGCTTCTGGGGCATCACTTTTATGTACATGTGGGCGGGTTCGCACCACCTGCACTATACGGCGCTGCCGCATTGGGTTCAGACGCTCGGCATGACCTTTTCGGTCATGCTTCTCGTGCCCTCCTGGGCTTCAGCGGCGAATGCGTTGCTGACGCTGAACGGTGCCTGGCAGAAGGTGCGCGACGACGCAACGCTTCGGTTCATGATGATGGCTGCGGTGTTCTATGGATTGTCCACGTTCGAAGGCTCGTTCATGGCGATCCGTTCGGTGAACTCATTGTCGCACTACACCGACTGGACCGTAGGGCATGTGCATGCAGGCGCGCTGGGCTGGGTTGCGATGATCACGTTCGGATCGATCTATGCCTCCGTGCCGTGGCTGTGGAATAGGAAACAGATGTATTCGTCGCGGCTGGTCGAGGCGCACTTCTGGCTCGCACTCGGCGGAACGCTGGTCTACGTCTTTGCGATGTGGAATTCCGGAATCATTCAGGGACTGATGTGGCGGACATACAACGATAGCGGCACGCTCGCGTATTCGTTCATTGAGACGGTTACGGCGATGCATCCCTATTACATTGGGCGTGCGATCGGTGGCCTGATGTTTCTCATTGGCGCATTGATCGGCAGCTACAACATCTGGATGACCATCCGTACCTCGGACCAGCCGGCGGAGGAACGCGCCATGGATCGCCCGGTGCCGCGTCCGGTGGCTGCTCCCGCTCTGCAGCCAGGAGAATGACATGAGCTTCTTTGGTCTGCATTATCGCCTCGAGAGAAAAACCATCGGCTTCGTGCTGGCGATCATCGGCGTCGCAAGTATCGGCGGTGCCGTCGAGATCGCTCCGCTCTTCACGATCCATCAGACGGTGGAGGAAGCGCCTAACATGCGCGTCTACACCCCGCTCGAAGTCGCCGGTCGCAACATCTATATCCGGGAGGGATGTTATGCTTGCCACTCCCAGATGATCCGTACGCTTCGTGATGAAGTCGAACGTTATGGACCATACTCGCTCGCGGTCGAATCCAAATACGATCACCCGATGCTCTGGGGCTCGAAACGAACGGGTCCGGATCTCGCGCGCCTGGGAGGGAAGTATTCGGACGAGTGGCATGTGTCGCATCTCAATAACCCTCGCGACGTCGTGCCGGAGTCGGTCATGCCTCATTACTCATGGCTTGGACGAAATTCCCTGCGCAGCGATGATCTCGGTAAACACCTTGCGGCGCTTCGCAAGGTTGGAGTTCCGTACACGGACGAAATGATCGCCAATGCGGCTACGGATGCATACGGCCAGACTGCGCCGGATTCGCCGCGGGCCGAGGGCGTGGTCAAGCGGTATGGCGAGGCCACCAACGTCCGGGCATTCGATGGTCGTCCCGGCGAGTTGACAGAGATGGATGCGCTTGTCGCGTATCTGCAAATTCTCGGAAAGCTCACGGATGTCGCGCAGAGGACCGCAGCCACGGGAGCACAATAATGCTGATTGATCATGACTTCACGGTCTGGTTCTCGAAGTCCTTCGGTTTGTTCTATCTGATCGCAATGTCGGCGGTGATTGTCACTTATGCGTATTGGCCGTCAAACCGGAAGCAGTTCGACGCGGCTGCGCAATCGATCCTCGGCAATGACGACAAGCCGTTGAAGGATGAATCATGGCTGTAGAGGAGCGCGATCCACACACCGGATACCTGACGACTGGTCATGAATGGAGCGGGATCAAGGAGCTCAACACGCCCGTTCCGCGCGCGGTCTACCTATCCCTGATCGCGACGGCGCTGTTCAGCGTTGTATACTGGATTTTGATGCCGGCCTGGCCGATCGGTGTGACCTTCACGAAAGGATTGCTCGGCATCGATCAGCGTACCAGCCTTGAGGCCGATCTGAGGGAGGCCGCTGCGGAGCGAAAAGCGTGGAGTAACCAGATCGAAGCCAAGAGTTATGATGACATCCAGAAGGATCCCGCGTTGA
Organism: Afipia sp.; assembly: GCA_020056155.1. Lineage (GTDB taxonomy): Bacteria > Pseudomonadota > Alphaproteobacteria > Rhizobiales > Xanthobacteraceae > Afipia. The sequence goes on along the minus strand of JAGVII010000370.1, from coordinate 8,256 downwards.
TGCGGATCGTCCGCCAGACAGGTCAGACGCTGTACCGCGAGAATTGTGCCGCCTGTCATGGCTCCAGCGGGCAGGGCGCAAAAGGGTATCCCAGCCTGACGAATAGTTCATGGCTATGGGGTGGCGATCCGGCGACGGTCGCGGAGACGATCCGCGTCGGGATCAATTCGTCGCACAAAGACAGTCGCCTTTCGCAGATGACGGCCTTCGGTCGCGACGGAGTTCTGAAGGAGCGGGAGGTCGATGATGTCGTCGACTACGTGCGCAGCCTGTCAGATCCGAAAGTCGCGCGTGATACACCAGTTCCGAGGCTTGATGCCGGCAAGGCCGTGTTCGCCGCGAACTGCGCCGCCTGTCACGGCGACGAAGGCAAGGGAAAGACCGAGATGGGTGCGCCGGATCTCACAGATCACTTTTGGATCTACGGCGGTGATCTGCAATCGGTTAGCTCGACGGTCTGGAATGGACGGCAGGGAAAGATGCCGACCTGGGATGAGCGATTGTCCGCTCTCGACCGCAAGATTCTGGCGCTTTATCTGACAGATTTGCCGAGGGCGGCGCGATGAACCGGATTGCGCTCCGATCGCCGAAGGTCGTGCTATGGCTGGCGGTTTGCGCCGGATTGCTGCTGGTGATCGGAGCAAACGCGCATCTGGTTTATATGGCGGTCATGTCGCAGCCGGAATGCGTCGCCCATGCGCGGGTGGGCGAGACCGCGCCAGATGACGCGCGGTTCGGAGCCGCGCGTTCGTCGTGCAATCCGCAAACACGTTGAGGCTGAGATCATGGCGACCATTCCTGTTCTGGTTCCACCGCTGCCCCGGGTAAAGACGTGGAAACGCGACGTCCCGAATGCAGCTGTGTTGCAATGGTTGTCGGCCGGCTGGAAGGACTTCAAGATCAATCCGGGAGCTAGTCTCGGATACGGTTTGCTGGTTTATCTTGTGTCGGTGGTCACCACTGTCGGCCTGTTCGTCTTTGGCTGGGACTACATTCTGTTTCCCGCGTTTGCCGGCTTCATGGTCATGGGGCCTATCCTCGGTATCGGACTCTATGAGAAGAGCAAGAGAATCTCCGAGGGGCGGCCGGTCAGTCTTCTCAACATGATGCTGGTCAAGCCGAAGTCCGGCGGGCAGGTGCTGTTTGCCGGCGCCTTGCTGGTCATGCTGACGCTTTTGTGGATGCGGGCCGCTGTCATCATCTACGCACTCTTCTTTGGAGTCCGCCCGTTCCCCGGACTCGACAACATCGTCGCAATGCTGCTTACGACCAGTACCGGCTACGCGATGCTGCTCGTTGGCAGCGCGGTGGGAGGCTTGTTCTCGGCATTCGCGTTTGCAGTCAGCGCGTTTTCGATACCGATGCTGCTCGATCAACGCGTCGATGCCCTGACAGCGATGGGAACGAGCATGGCGCTGGTTTGGCACAATCTGCCCGTGATGTTGATATGGGCGGCGATCATGCTGGCTCTTATCGTCTTAAGTCTCGCGACAGGATTGTTGGGCATGATCGTGGTCTTTCCCGTGCTTGGTCATGCGACCTGGCATTCCTACCGGACGATGTGCGCAGAGCATCCGGCCTGATCGAGGAGTGCGCCATGAGTTGTTGCGACACGGGTCTGGCGGTTGCGGCGATTTCGGCCGAATCAGGTGTTGTCGGCGAAGAGGTTCGGTTGGCCAGCCGCGACGTTGGCGGCGGATTGCGGCAGACGGATCTCTCAGTGCCCGGGGTTCATTGTGGCGCGTGCATCGCGACGATAGAGCGTGAACTTTTGAGGCTATCGGGTGTGGAGCATGCTCGCGTCAACCTTTCGACGAAGCGGGTGACCATCCGCTGGCAAGGCGACGGACCGGTCCCAGCCTTCATTGAGACTCTCAAAGGGGCTGGCTTCGATGCACATCTGTTTGACTTAGAATCCCAGCGGGGAGATCCCGTTTTCTCTGAGTTGATCAAGGGGCTCGCGGTCAGCGGCTTCGCATCGAGCAATATCATGCTGCTGTCGGTGTCGATATGGTCGGGTGCGGATGCCGAGTCCCGTGACCTCTTTCACTTGCTGTCCGCGCTTATTGCGGTTCCGGCGCTGGCCTATTCTGGTCGTGTCTTCTTCCGCTCGGCCTGGCGAAGCCTCAGGCATGGACGCACCAACATGGACGTTCCGATTTCGATCGGGGTTCTGCTGGCTTTCGCCCTCAGCATATACGAGACGATTGTTCGCGGGCCACATGCCTATTTCGACGCGGCTATGTCGCTGCTCTTTTTTCTGCTCATTGGCCGCGCGCTCGATCACTTGATGCGGGAGCGGGCGCGCAGTGCCGTCACGGGGCTGGCGCGCCTTGCCGCACGTGTTGCCCGGCTCGCGGGCGATGACGGATGCCATACATTTATTCCTGTTGCTGACGTCAGGCCGGGGATGTTGCTGCTTGTCGCGGCCGGAGACCGCGTTCCCGTCGATGCCACGGTGAGGCGGGGTGTTTCCGACATCGATGTTTCTATTGTGTCGGGAGAGAGCGCGCCACAACCGGCGGCAGTCGGCTCAGTTCTTCGCGCGGGGTCGCTGAACCTCACGGGGCCGCTGACGGTCGTGGCCAATGCAAGCGCGAGTGATTCGTTCCTCGCGGAAATGGTTCGGTTGATGGAGGCTGCGGAGCAGGGCCGCTCGGCATATCGCCGGATCGCGGACCGTGCGGCAGCGATGTACGCACCCGTGGTGCACCTCACGGCTCTTGTCGCTTTCGTCGGCTGGTTGTTCGCGACAGGGGATTTCCATCGCGCGATCACGATTGCGATTGCTGTGCTTATCATCACCTGCCCTTGCGCGCTCGGCCTGGCGGTGCCGATGGTACAGGTCGTGGCATCGCGGCGCCTGTTCGAAGCGGGTGTAATGGTGAAGGATGGCAGTGCGCTGGAGAAGCTCGCTGAAATCGACACGGTTCTGCTCGACAAGACGGGGACACTGACGGCGGGAGATCCGCAACTGGTTGTCCGCGCCGGCGATCAGCAAGCGCTGTCTCTGGCGGCCGCGCTCGCATCTCGTTCGTCTCATCCGTATTCACGCGCGATCGCGCAGATGCCAACTCTCGATCGAGGGCCCTTGCTCGAAGATATCATTGAGCGTCCCGGATTGGGTATGGAGGCGCGCATTGGCGCCAGTGAGATACGGCTTGGGCGGCCGTCCTGGGCCTCGCAGCAGGCTGTCGATGAATCGTCCGTCGTCCTGTCCAAAGCAGGCAGTATTATCGCGGCTTTCGACTTCCACGATCGGATGCGCCAGGGGACGGAAGGCGCTGTCGCGGCGTTGGACAGCGAAGGACTGGATGTGGAAATTGTTTCGGGGGACAGTGAAGCACGGGTCCAGCGACTTGGCCGGCTCCTTGGGATTGAAGCGACCGCGGAGTTGATGCCGAGTGGCAAGGTGGCCCGGATCGTTGATTTGCGCTCAGCGGGCCGCAAGGTCTTGATGGTCGGAGACGGCTTGAACGATGCTCCGGCCCTTGCTGCGGCTTATGCTTCCATTGCACCGTCGTCTGCAGCCGATGTCGGGAGGCAGGCCGCGGACGTCGTGTTTCTTCACGAGAGCTTGATCGCGGTGCCTCTGGCTGTCCGGATTGCGCGAAAGGCAAAGCGGCTCGTGCATGAGAATCTGATGCTGGCGGTCGCATATAATGCTATCGCGGTGCCGGTGGCCGTGGCGGGCTATGTCACACCCTTGATCGCTGCGGTTGCCATGTCGGGATCTTCGATTCTTGTGGTTCTGAATGCGCTCCGTCTTTCCGGCTTCACAGAACGAACATCGCCAGAGAAGGAAGCCGCATATCCCGCTCGCTTCGCCGAGGTAGCCGAATGACGGACTACTACTATCTCATACCGATTGCGATCGGTCTTGGGCTCACAGCGCTCCTCGCGTTCATGTGGTCGCTCGGGAGCGGGCAATACGAAGATCTAGACGGCGCGGCGGAGCGTATCCTTCATCAGGGAATGGACGAGCCGCTGCGTTGACTGTTCTGCTATCCTGTCGGTCAACACACGAACGCAGCGTGGTTGCACGATGCTTTAATTCCATCGAGTAGCAGTGGCGTCGCGGCGATTGCACGGGAGATCTATTGCGCCATTGGGCAAGTGCCGGTGACCGGCAACAAGGAGATCAATGGCTTTGTCCTTAACCGGCTGTAAGGCGCACTTCTGGCGGAAGCCTTTCGGGTGGTGGGTGAGGGCTACATGTCGGCCGAAGGTCTCGACCACACTGTCAAGGATGGTCTAGGATTGCGGTGGTCGTTCCTTGGTCCGTTTGAGACCATCGAACTGAATGCACCCGGCGGAATCCCGGATTATTGCGCGCGCTACACTGGCTTCTATAAGGAACTTGCGGCGCAACCCGCAGGTCCGGAGGTTTACATCAACCCGAACGTCGACCGGATCATCAAGGCATGGCCGCATCAGCCGACACCGGATGGTTTCGCGAGATTGAAAACTCGACGGCTCGCGGCACTTGTCGCGCACAAGGCGAAACAGACCGATTGATTTCGTTCAACGAACCTGCAGAAGAAGATAAGAAGATGAGCCGAAAAGTCATCATCACCTGCGCCGTGACCGGCGCGATTCACACTCCCTCGATGTCAAAGGCACTGCCGGTAACGCCGCAGGAAATCGCCGACGCCGCCATCGGGGCGGCAGAGGCGGGTGCAGCCATTGTCCACCTTCACGCGCGCAATCCCAAAACCGGACAACCCGACCAGAGCCCGGAAGCGTTCGCGCCGTTTCTCAAGGTTATCAAGCAGCGTTCCAACGCAGTGGTTAATCTGACGACCGGCGGCTCGCCGACCATGACGGTCGATGAGCGCGTTCGGCCGGCGGAGTTCTACAAGCCGGAGGTCGCATCGCTGAACATGGGTTCGATGAACTTCGCATTCTTCGGCATGCTCAACCGCTTCAAATGCTTCGAACATGAGTGGGAGCGGAAGCATGTCGAGAACAAGGATATCGTATTCCGCAATACGTTCCAGGACATCGAGTATGTACTGAGCAAGCTGTCGGGAAGCGGAACGCGCTTCGAGTTCGAGTGCTACGATACCGCGCACCTCTATAACCTGAAGTATTTCCTCGATCAGGGGTTGGTGAAGGCTCCACTGTTCGTGCAGACGGTGTTCGGATTGCAAGGCGGTACAGGGGCGCATCCGGAAGACGTGCTTCACATGAAGCGCACTGCGGACCGGCTCTTCGGTGATCAGTACGTTTGGTCGGTGCTAGGCGCGGGACGTAACCAGCTGCCAATCGCGGCGATGGCGGCGGCGATGGGTGGAAATATCCGCGTCGGGCTTGAGGATTCTCTGTGGGCTGCACCAGGCCGTATGGCGGAGTCCAACGCCGAACAGGTGCGCCTCGCGCGCAAAATCGTCGAAGGTCTCGGACTCGAAATCGCCACACCTGACGAAGCCCGCGAAATCCTTCATCTCAAGGGCGGTGATACGCTTCAGGTCTGACGGATTGAAGGATGTTTAATGCAGGCGCGCCGCTGACTAGTTAGTCTGCGGTGTCGCTTGCATTGACCAAGGCGATACTTCGCGCGCGGGTTTCACGTGGTGTTATTCCGAACCGCTTTTTGAAGGTGCGATTGAAGTACGACAGGTCGCCAAAGCCAAGATCAAAGGCGATTGCGCTAATTGACCGCGGAACGACAACCGAGTTGAGGAGGAGTTGGCGGGCTCGCTCAAGGCGGCGTTCAAGGACATAATCCGAGAAAGTCCGGCCCTCAGCTTCAAAAAGCTTTTGAAGATGCCTGACTGTGACGCCCCGAGCTCTTGCAAAGCTGGTCAGCGACAGATCTTTCTCGGCGAGGCGTACCTCGATGTCGGCCTTGATGGCGATCAGGCTGGGTTGGGTCTTGCTGAGTCCGCTTCGTGGAGGGTCCGGCGTCAGTTTGGCGATGTCGATCATCGCTGAGACGAGACTGCGCATATAGTCTGTTGCGAGGGATGCGAGCGCGGCCGAATCCATTGGCAGAAGCCCTCGCATAAGCGCCGCTGCATAATGACCAAGGACGATCAATGCTCCATTGTCCTGGCCGATGCGCTCGATTCTGTCGATTCTTACAGCGTTCCTATCGGCTGATTCCGGTAAGATGAAACAGTCGAAGCGGCTCACGCCGGTTGCGATGAATGTCGTTTCTTCCGTTGCGTCGAGGACGATAGCTTCGCGCTGGAAGCATGTTCTTCGCCGGTTCTGTTGCTCGGCAACGAGGGTTCCGTCCGATGGCCGGATTACCAATATTTTGCGGGTCTCGCTTTGCGGCATGACCGAGCGCGCCGCAGGTTCGAAGCAAGACATCAGTCCGAGGTCCGGCCTCATCCGCAGGATCGCTTTTGATTTGAAAGGCGCGGACTGGAACGATCCGAGAGAGCTGCGCAGAACACTTTTCGAGGGAAGGTGTTGCTCCAGCCGCGCGCGCTGCGCCTCCTCGATGTCGTCAGCAACCATCCAGACAGGCTGAAGCGAAGCGTCCGGTGCGAGATCTGCATCTGACTCGGACCGGAGTTGTCTCCGCTTTACCACATCGTCAGGATCAAGATGAATTCGTTCGCTCCAGTCTGTTTATTCGAAATGCGAGTCCAAGAAAGCGGCTCAAGCAATCGCGTACCGGAAGAATAGACGGGCGGTGAGAGAGTAAAAAGAAGCAAAGCGTCGTTAAGAAATACAATGGTTCTAAACTGGGATCGTTGGCGCGCTGGCTCAAGTCTCTCATGACCCGCTAAACTCGATCGAACAATGCGAGCCAAAATGCGTATCCGTTACCCGATCCTGGTTGCTGCCGTGACCGCAATGTCTTCACAGGCGCAGTCCCAGCAAGCTCAAAATACCTCCCAATTGGACGAGATCACCGTCACCGCAGCGCGCGCGGAAAGGTCCATTTCCGACATTCCACAGTCCGTTCAGATCGTGGGTCAGCAGCAGATCGAGGACCAGTTGAAGCAGAGCGGCAGTGCCTCTGCCGCGCTCGCAAAACTGCTTCCCGGCTTTTCCTCCTCCACTCAAACCATCTCGGGGGCGTCGGAAACCTATCGCGGTCGAGACCTTCTTGTGCTGCTTGACGGCGTGCCGCTCAATACCCCGCTGCGGGATGTGTCCCGTATTCTTGCCCTGATCGATCTGAACTCGGTCGAGCGGATCGAGATGGTTGCAGGCGCCTCAAGTCTTTACGGCGCTGGCGCCACGGGCGGCACCGTCAACTTCATCACCAAGAAGGCCCAGCCCGGTCCGCCCCGGGTCACGGTGAACGCGGCCTTGCGCGCCTTTACGGCCAATGTCGGCAGTTCGTTGGCGCCCGAAATGTCGGCAACGGTGAGTGGCAAGAATACCGACGGAATCGACTATGTATTCGTTGGCACCGGCCGGGGCGCGCAGAAGACGTATGATGGCTATGGCCGCGAACTCTCGTCGGACGGTATGTTGGGCCAGGGCGGCGGCGACCGCTTCATTAGCGGAAACTTTCTCGCCAAGGTCGGCAAGGATTTCGACAATGGAAAACGGTTCGAGGTCTCGGCAACCTCCATCTATCTCGACCAGCGTCCGCAGTATTTGACGGATTACTCGGGCGCCTACGCACGGCCGGATTTCACCAAGCCTTATACCGGTGAGAGTGTACTCGAGGATACGCGCTCATTCTCGGCGCGATACAACGATGCCAACTTTGCCCTGGGCAATGTCAACGTTGTCGGCTTCTATAACAACATCAAGAAGCGCTTCAATTACTCGGTGTTTTCCTTCCCCTATAACAATCCCGTCTATTATTCCGGCAATCCGGCCAGCCCGACCAGCCCGTTCAACCAGACCACGCTGTTTTCGGATCGTGGCGGCGTGAACCTGTCGATCGATACGCCTCTCGACCAAATCTGGAGCGGCGCGAAACTCACATGGGGCAGCGATATTATCTATGAGAAGACATCGCAGGAACTGACCAACGGTCAGGACGTTTTCACGCCGCTGACGCAAACGACAGCTGCTGGATTTGCGCTGTTGCAGGTGCCGGTCACCGACAGGCTGACCGTGCGGGGCGGCGTGCGTTACGAGCATTTCGATCTGAAGGTTGACAACTTCGTCCGGCCCGCGGCCTATGCGGCGTTGTCGCCGGTCTTTGCATTCGTGCTGCCGCCGCTCAATGTCATCGGCGGTCAGTATGAGTATGCGTCTCCGACATACAACGCCGGTGCGACATTCAAGCTCAACGACCGATCGGAGATTTTCGGTGGATTTTCGCAGGGCTTC